>NZ_JBIRHU010000011.1:0-249373 GCF_044328675.1 Streptomyces sp. NPDC017890 | reverse complement strand
CTTGTTGTTGGGGCGCGGGGGGGGGGGGGGGGGGGGGCGCCCGCCCCCCCCCCCCCCCCCCCCCCCCCCCCCGCGACAGGCCACGCGCGACAGGCCACGCGCGACAGGCCACGCGCGACAGGCCACGCGCGACAGGCCACGCGCGAACAGGCTGTCACGTTCGACCGCGCGCCCGGGCCGTCAGGCGCCCCGGCACCCGGTCGCGGCGTAGATTGGCCCCCATGTCAACGTCGCTCCAACCGCTCCCCAACTCCCGTACCGAACCCGACGGTTCCGCCGTCATCCGGGTCCTCAGCTACAACATCCGCTCCATGCGCGACGACACCGACGCCCTCGCCCGAGTCATCGCCGCATGCGCCCCCGACCTGGTCCTCGTGCAGGAGGCGCCCCGGTTCTTCCGCTGGCGCAAGAAGCTCACCCGGCTCGCCGCCGCCTCCGGGCTGGTACTCCTCTCCGGGGGCGGCACCGCCGCCGGGCCCGCACTCCTGTGCTCACTGCGCGCCACCGTCGAGCGCACCGAGGACGTGCTGCTCCCGCTCACCCCCGGCCGGCACCGCCGCGGCTTCGCGACCGCCGTGGTCCGCATCGGCGGGGCCCGCCTCGGCGTCCTGAGCTGTCACCTGTCGCTGTGGCAGGACGAGCGGTACGAGCAGGCGGGCATGCTCCTCGACCGGCTCGCCCGTCTCGGCGTGACGCACGCGGTGGCGGGCGGCGACCTGAACGAGAGCCCCGGCGGCCGTACCTTCCGGCGGCTCGGCGACGGCCTGCGGGACTGCTGGACCGCCGCGCCCTGGGGCGGCGAGTACACCTTCTCCCCGCCCGCCCCCGACCGGCGCATCGACGCGGTCTTCGTCACGGAGGGCGTCGAGGTACTGGGCTGCGGGGTGCCGGTGGGCCTTCCCGGAGTGGCCGAGGACGACCTGAGGGCGGCCACCGACCACCTTCCGGTCCTGACCGCCCTCCGCGTACCCGCGTCGTCCACGGACCGGTCCGTCTGACAGCCCCGCGGGTCGGTACGCCTAGACCACCGCGCCCCGCCCCGGGTCGTCGTCGTCCTCGTCGCCCGTCCGCATCCGCATGACCAGGGTGGCGAAGCCGCCGAGGAAGCCGCCGACGCTCGCGGTCGCCAGCCACCAGCTCATGTCCCAGCCGAGCAGCACCGCCAGCAGGAGCAGCACCGGGCCGCCGAGCACGCCCAGCCAGGCGAACTTCGCGGTGGTGTCACCCTCGGGCAGCGGCGGAGGCTCGGGCGGTACGAAGTGGCCCTCGCCGTCGTCCGGGTCGTCGTCGTCCGAGGGCTCGGCCAGGGTGTGGTCGCGCGGACCGACACCGGGGGCGAACGCCACGGATCCCCCCAGCGGCCGGGCCGAGGCCGGCCGGTCCGCCTCGGGCCCGTCGTCGTTGGTCTCCGGCTCCAGAAGCGCCAGGTCCTCCACCGACTTGAACGGCTTCGCGCCCGGCGGGTCCGGCGGCTCGTCCCCGTACCCGGCGACGATCGCGGCCCAGACGGCGTCCTCGTCGAGGGGCACGCCCTGCTCGTCGGGCTCGCGGCCCGCCGCGCCCTCCCGTCCCTCGCGGTGCTCCCGCTCCAGGTCCCGCTCCTCGCGGTCCTCGCGATCGGAGTCGTGCTCAGCCACCTGGGGCCGTCCCTTCCTTGCCGAGACCGGGCTCCGGCTCCCTGACGGAACCGGGCGCGAGCCGGCCGATGAACGCGACGCTCTGCGCGAAGATCCGGTCCGCGTCGTGGTCCAACGTCGCCACGTGGTAGCTCTGTTCCAACAGGACCTCCGTCACGTCCGTCGAGGACACCCGGCCGAGGACGCGGGCCGAGTCGGCCGGCGGTACCACGTGGTCCTGCGGACTGCGCAGCAACAGCAGCGGCTGGGTCACCTGCGGCAGGTCGCCGTCGGCGAGGCGGAAGAACGTACGCAACGAGTGCGCCGCGTGCAGCGGCACCCTGTCGTACCCCAGCTCCGTGCTGAGCGGCTTGGCGATGTCGCTGGCGATGCCCTTCGTCGCCGGCAGCAGGTGGCGCAGGACCGGAAGGGCGTGCTGGGCCACGCCGTGCATCCGGTTCGCCGGGTTGACGACCACGACGCCCGACACCGCGTCCCCGTGCCTGGCCGCGAGCCGCAGCGCCAGCGCGCCGCCCATGGACAGGCCGGCCACGAAGACGCGCGCGCAGCGCTCCCGCAGGGCGCGCAGCTCGCGGTCCACCTCCGCGTACCAGTCCTGCCAACCGGTGACCTGCATGTCCTGCCAGCGCGTGCCGTGCCCGGGCAGCAGCGGCAGCGCGACGGTCAGATCGCGCGCGGCGAGGTACCGGGCCCAGGGGCGCAGTGACTGCGGGGAACCGGTGAACCCGTGACAGAGGAGGACGCCGGTTTCACCGCCCTCGTGGCGGAACGGCTCGGCTCCGGGCAGGACCGGCACGTCTCGGTCTCCTGTCGTCGAGGGCCGGCACAGCCGGCACGTCGGGTGCGGTACATGCGGGTGCGGTACATGCGGTGCGGTACATGCAGGGGTGGCGGTCGCGGGTGCGGCACTCGCGGGTACTTCACCGTACGCGACCGCACTGACACCGACCAGGGCCGTCGGGGCCATTGACGGTGCCCCGGGATAAGGTCTGACCCACAGACACGGGAGGCACTCGGTTGTTGTACGGCGCGATGAAGGTCACCGTCGGAGGTTCGCTGAAGCTCGCCTTCCGGCCCTGGGTGGACGGCCTGGAGCACATTCCGGCCGACGGCCCCGCCATTCTGGCGAGCAACCACCTGTCGTTCTCCGACTCGTTCTTCCTGCCTGCCGTCCTCGACCGCAAGGTGACCTTCATCGCCAAGGCCGAGTACTTCAACACGCCCGGGGTCAAGGGCCGGCTGACCGCGGCCTTCTTCAAAGGGGTCGGCCAGCTGCCCGTGGACCGCTCCGGGGCACGCGGCGCCGGCGAGGCCGCCATCAAGAGCGGCATAGAGGTCCTGGAGCGCGGCGAGCTGTTCGGCATCTACCCCGAGGGCACGCGCTCCCCGGACGGCCGCCTCTACCGCGGCAAGCCGGGCGGCCTCGCGCGCGTGGCGCTCGCCACCGGCGCGCCCGTCATCCCGGTCGCCATGATCGACACCGAGAAGATCCAGCCGCCCGGCAAGGTGATGCCGAAGCTGATGCGGCCCGGCATCCGCATCGGCCGACCCCTCGACTTCACCCGCTACCAGGGCATGGAGCACGACCGCTTCGTGCTCCGCGCGGTGACCGACGAGGTCATGTACGAGATCATGAAGCTCTCCGGCCAGGAGTACGTCGACATGTACGCGACCGCCATGAAGCGGCAGCTCGCGGACGCGGCGAAGGCCGAGAAGGAAGCGGGCAAGGCGGCGAAGGCCGCGCTCGCGCAGGCGGAGCGGGAACAGGCCGCCAAGGAGAAGGCGGCGGCCGAGCAGGACCGGTCCGACGACCGGTAGCGGCCGGGCAGGGCGGAAGAACGTACGGGCCGGGGGGCGGGGGACATGGCCAGGCGCGAGAGAGTCATGAGGATGTCGGTCGAGCAGCCGCTGTGGCGCGCGCTCGCCGGCTACCGCGTGCTCACCATGCTGTACGCGATCGGCTTCTTCATCACCGCCTACTCCGGCTTCGCCCGCCCCTGGCTCGCCGTCGCCTACTACGCCGTCCTCTTCGTCTGGACCCTGGCCACCCTGCCCAAGGTCGCGGGCGCGGCGAGCTGCACCAAGCGCTTCCTCACCGCCGACCTCACCATCGCGCTGACCGGCATCCTGCTCACGCCGTTCGCCGACGCGCCCGAGCGGGTCATGGACGGCGGTCCGACCCTGCCGTCGATATGGACGGCAGGCTCCGTCCTGGCCTTCGCCATCAAGGGCGGCTGGCGCTGGGCGGCCGTCGCCTCCACCCTCGTCGCCGTCGCCAACCTGGTCGAGCGCGGCCACGCCGCCCGCGACACCGTCCACAACGTCATCCTCGTCTGGGTCGCCTCCATCGCCATCGGCTACGTCGTCGAGGTCGCCCGCGCCTCCGAGCGCACCCTCGCCCGCGCCCTGGAGATCGAGGCGGCGACCAGGGAACGGGAGCGGCTGGCCCGGGACATCCACGACAGCGTGCTCCAGGTGCTGGCGATGGTGCAGCGGCGCGGCGCCGTCATCGGCGGTGAGGCGGCCGAACTGGGCAGGATGGCCGGTGAGCAGGAGGTGGCGCTGCGCACCCTGGTCTCCGGCGGACTGGTGCCCGTCTCCCGCGTGTCGGAGGACACCGCCGAGGGCGCGGTCGTGCGGGCCGTGGAGGAACCGGAGCCGGACGGCCCGGACGGTCCCGTGGACCTGCGCGCCCTGCTGGCCCCGTACGCCGGCTCCCTCGTGAACCTCGCCGAGCCCGGCGCGCCGGTCCTGCTGACCCCCCTCGCGGCCCGGGAGCTCGCGGCCGCCGTGGGCGCCGCCCTGGACAACGTACGCCGGCACGTCGGTGAGGACGCGCGCGCGTGGATCCTGGTCGAGGACGAGCCGGACGAGGTGATCGTCACCGTCCGCGACGAAGGGCCCGGCATCCCGGAGGGGCGGCTCGCCGAGGCCGAGGGCGAGGGGCGGCTCGGCGTGGCCCTGTCGATCCGGGGCCGGCTGCGCGACCTCGGCGGCACGGCCGAGCTGATCTCGGTGCCCGGCCAGGGCACGGAGGTCGAGCTGAAGGCACCGAAGAAGACCGGCACCACCACCGTACGGGGGAAGGCAGCGGACCGATGACCGAACGACAGGAACCGATCAGGGTCATGGTGGTCGACGACCACCCGATGTGGCGCGACGCCGTCGCCCGTGACCTCGCCGAGTCCGGATTCGACGTGGTCGCCACCGCCGGTGACGGCGACCAGGCCGTGCGCCGCGCCCGGGCCGTCGCGCCCGACGTCCTCGTGCTCGACCTCAACCTGCCCGGCAAGCCCGGCGTCCAGGTCTGCAAGGAGGTCGTCGGCGCCGACCCGAAGCTGCGCGTCCTCGTGCTCTCCGCGAGCGGGGAGCACGCCGACGTGCTGGAGGCGGTGAAGTCCGGCGCGACCGGATACCTGCTGAAGTCGGCCTCCACCGAGGAGTTGCAGGACGCGGTGCGCCGCACGGCCCTCGGCGACCCGGTCTTCACCCCCGGGCTGGCCGGCCTGGTCCTCGGCGAGTACCGACGTCTCGCCTCCGAACCGGCGCCCGCCGCGGAGACCGGCGAGCCCGGGGCGCCCCGGCTCACCGACCGAGAGACCGAGGTGCTGCGCCTGGTCGCCAAGGGCCTCAGCTACAAGCAGATCGCCGAACGCCTCGTCATCTCCCACCGCACCGTGCAGAACCACGTCCAGAACACCCTGGGCAAGCTTCAGCTGCACAACCGCGTGGAACTGGTGCGGTACGCGATCGAACGGGGTCTGGACGAGGCGTGACCCCGCGCGGGACAGTGGCGGTGGCCTGAACCACCCACCGTGGCAAGGGGATTACGCGATGAAGGTCGGAGTACTGACCGGAGGCGGCGACTGCCCCGGGCTCAACGCCGTCATCCGTGCCGTCGTCCGCAAGGGCGTACAGGAGTACGGCTACGACTTCACCGGCTTCCGGGACGGCTGGCGCGGCCCCCTGGAAGGCGACACCGTCCGCCTCGACATCCCGGCCGTCCGCGGCATCCTGCCCCGCGGCGGCACCATCCTCGGCTCCTCGCGCACCAACCCGCTCCAGCACCAGGACGGCATCCGGCGTATCAAGGAGAACCTCGCGGGGCTCGGTGTCGAGGCGCTGATCACCATCGGCGGCGAGGACACCCTGGGCGTCGCCACCCGCCTCGCGGACGAGTACGGCGTGCCGTGCGTCGGCGTGCCGAAGACGATCGACAACGACCTGTCCGCCACCGACTACACCTTCGGCTTCGACACGGCCGTCGGTATCGCCACCGAGGCCATCGACCGGCTGCACACCACCGCCGAGTCCCACATGCGCGTGCTGGTCGTGGAGGTCATGGGCCGGCACGCCGGCTGGATCGCGCTCCACTCCGGCCTGGCCGGCGGCGCCAACGTCATCCTCATCCCCGAGCAGCGCTTCGACACCGAGCAGGTGTGTGACTGGGTGACGTCCCGGTTCCGGGCGTCGTACGCCCCGATCGTGGTCGTCGCCGAGGGGGCCGTGCCCAGGGACGGCGACATGGTGCTCAAGGACCAGTCGCTGGACTCCTACGGGCACGTCCGGCTGTCCGGAGTGGGCGAGTGGCTGGCGAAGGAGATCGAGAAACGCACCGGCAAGGAGGCCCGGACCACCGTCCTCGGCCACGTCCAGCGCGGCGGCACCCCCAGCGCCTTCGACCGCTGGCTGGCGACCCGCTTCGGCCTGCACGCCGTCGACTGCGTCCGCGACGGCGACTTCGGCAAGATGGTCGCCCTGCGTGGCACGGACATCGTCCGCGTCCCCATCGCCGACGCGACGGCCAGGCTGAAGACGGTCGACCCGAAGCTGTACGAGGAGGCCGGGGTGTTCTTCGGCTGACCGCTGACCCGCTGACCCGCTGACCGCTGACCACTGACCGCTGACTCGGCGCCCGCGGGCGTCGAGCCGTATATTCGGCCCCCGGAGCCCAGCAGAACGGGAGCGGTCATGGAAATCCTGGCCTTCGGCGTCCAGGCCGACGAGAAGCCCTTGATCGAGCAGGCCTTCCAGGGCCACGACGAGGTCCGCTGCCTCGACGTCTTCCTCAACGAGGACACCGCCCCCATCGCGGCCGGCCACGAGATCGTCTCCACCTCCGTCAACGCCGACCTGGGCGCCGGCGTCCTGGAGATCCTCGCGGCCGGCGGCACCCGGATGGTGGCCCAGCGCTCCACCGGCTTCAACAACATCGACCTGGACACGGCCGAGCGGCTCGGCCTGACCATCGCCCGGGTGTCGTACTACTCGCCCCATTCGGTCGCCGAGTTCGCCTGGACCCTCGCCATGGCCGTCAACCGCCGGATCGTCCGCGCCGCCACCCGCACCCGCGACTTCGACTTCCGCCTGCACGGCCTGATGGGCCGGGACATGCACGGCCGCACCGCCGGTGTGATCGGCACCGGCAAGATCGGTGAGGCCTTCGCCCGGATCGCCCACGGCTTCGGCATGCGGCTGCTCGGCTGGGACGTCGCCGAGAACCCCGCCTGCATGGAACTCGGCATGCGCTACGTCCCCAAGGACGAGCTGCTCGCCCAGTCCGACCTGGTCACCCTGCACGTCCCGCTGATGCCCGAGACCCGGCACCTGATCGACGCGGCCGCCCTGAAGGCGATGCGGGACGACGCCATCCTGGTCAACTCCAGCCGCGGGGGCCTGGTCGACACCACCGCGCTCGTCGGTGAGCTGCGCGCGGGGCGCTTCACCGGTGTCGGCCTGGACGTGTACGAGGCGGAGGCGGGCCTGTTCTACCTCGACAAGTCCCTGGAGGCCATCGCCGACGACACCCTGGCCCGCCTCGTCACCTTCCCGAACGTCCTGGTGACCTCGCACCAGGCCTACTACACCGAGGACGCCGTCGGTCAGATCGTCGACGCCACGGCACGCAACGTCCTCGACTACATCGAGGGCCGCCGCTCGGAGAACGTGCTCGTACCGCGCAGCTGACCGGCCAGCTCCCGCACGATCGCCGCGCCGTTCAGCGTCAGCACCGACTCGGGGTGGAACTGCACCCCCGCGAAGCCCTCGCCGCGCAGCGCGTGCACCTCGCCGCCCGCCGAGCGGCTCACCTCGACGCCGTGGGCGGCCAGCTCACCGGCCGTCTCGTCGTCGCAGCGCGCGGTGAAGCTGTTGTAGAAGCCGACGGTCTCCCGCCGACCGAACAGGTCGATCTCCGTCTGCGCCCCCTGGTACGGCACCTCCTTGCGGACGATGTCCAGCCCCAGCTCCGCCGCGATCAGCTCGTGCCCGAGGCAGACCCCGAGGACACCGTGCCGGTGCTCCCGGATCACCTCGGCGGTCAGGGAACGCAGGAAGCGCATCTTGGGATCGGCCGGGTCGGACGGGTCACCGGGGCCCGGCCCCAGCACCACCGGGCCCTCGTGCCCCAGCACCGCCTCGCGCAGCCCCTCCTCGTCGTACCGCCGCACGCTCACGGTGAGCCCCGACGAGCGCAGCACGTGCCCGAGCATCGCCGTGAAGGTGTCCTCCGCGTCGACGACCAGGGCATGGCCCTCCAGCGCGTCCGACGGCTCCTGCATCCGCAGCCAGAACGGCGCCAGTGAGGCCCGGCGTCCGTCCAGCGCCGCCCGCACCCCCGGGTCGTCGGCCAGCTTCGGCCGCCCGGCCTCCGCGCGGGGCCGGGACGGACGTACGCCCAGCGCCGCCAGCACCCCGGCCGCCTTGGCGTGGGTCTCCGCCACCTCGCCCGCCGGGTCCGAGCCCCGCACCAGCGTGGCGCCGACCGGCACCCGCAGCCGTCCGGCGGCGTCGATGTCGGCGGTGCGGATGAGGATGGGGGAGTCGAGGGTCTGGGCGCCGCCCGAATCCCGCCCGAGCAGTGCCAGCGCGCCCGCGTAGTAGCCGCGTCCCCCGACCTCGTGCCGCTCGATGACCCGGCAGGCGTTCTGCACCGGCGACCCGGTGACCGTCGCCGCGAACATGGTCTCCTTCAGCACCTCCCGCACATCCAGCGAGGAACGGCCGCGCAGCTCGTACTCGGTGTGCGCGAGGTGTGCCATCTCCTTCAGCCGAGGCCCGACGACCACGCCGCCCATGTCGCCGACGGTGCACATCATCTTGAGCTCCTCGTCGACCACCATCGACAGCTCCTCGATCTCCTTGCCGTCGGCGAGGAAGCGGAGCAGGTGCTCGGGGGTCGGCCCCTCGGCGGGATATCGGTACGTCCCGCTGATCGGGTTCATGACGACCGTGCCGCCGGACATCCGCACATGCACCTCGGGGCTGGCCCCGACCAGCGTCCGGTCCCCGGTGTGCACGACGAAGGTCCAGTACGCGCCCCGCTCGCCCTCCAGCAGCCGCCGGAACAGCGCCAGCGCGTCTGCCCGCCCGAACCCGTCGATCCGCCCCTCGTACGTCCGCCGGATCACGAAGTTGGCGCCCTCGCCGCCCCCGATCTCCTCGTCCAGCACGCGCCCGACGATCTCCGCGTACTCCTCGTCACCGACGTCGAAGCCGCCGCCCTCGACGCGGACGTCGTGCGCGGGGAGCCCGTCGAGAGCCTCGGCGAGCGGGATGTCGTACTGCTCCTCGGGGGTCAGCACCAGCAGCGGGGTGCCGTCGTCGCGGACGTCGAAGCCGCGCTCGCGGATCTGCCGGAAGGGGACGAGCGCCAGCCCCTCGTCGGGCAGGCCGGCGAGTCTGTCGTGCTCCGTCACCGGGCCGAGCAGCAGTTCCACGGTGTCGTGATCACGGCCCGGGGTGCGGCGGCGGAGCAGGGCGAACGGGCGGGGGTCGGCCACAAGGCCGTCGAGCGGTGTCCTGGGGGCGATCGGTGTCATGGGTCCGTGTCCCTCTCGGTCTCTCGTCGAGACTCTCGGTGGGAGGAACGGCCCCCGGTCGCGAAAACACCGAAGGCCGCCCCTCGGGCGGCCTTCGCGAAGTCTTGCGTACGCGCAGTCAGTGGGCCGCCGGATGAGCGGTCCACCACCAGTTCTGGGTCGAGTGCGCGAACATACGGCGCAGCGTACCCCACCGCGGCCTGTCCGCAAGGCGTTCGGCGCGTCTCATTCCCTGGGCAAGGGGCGGCAGCCGCGAGCCGACCCCGTACTGTTGGGGCCGTGACCGTGAACGCTAAGACCAGCGCGAGCGCTGGCAACACCTGGCGAGACCTGCCCGCGGCGCAGCAGCCCGAGTACCCCGACACCGAGGCTCTGCGCGCAGTGATCGCGGACCTCGAGTCGTATCCGCCGCTCGTCTTCGCGGGCGAGTGCGACCAGCTGCGCGCCCGGATGGCGTCCGTCGCCAAGGGAGAGGCGTTCCTCCTCCAGGGCGGCGACTGCGCCGAGGCCTTCGACGCCGTGTCCGCCGACCACATCCGAAACAAGCTGAAGACGCTGCTCCAGATGGGCGCCGTCCTCACGTACGCCGCCTCCGTGCCGGTCGTGAAGGTCGGCCGGATCGCCGGCCAGTACTCCAAGCCGCGCTCCAAGCCGACCGAGACCCGCGACGGCGTGACGCTGCCGACCTACCGCGGCGACTCCGTCAACGGCTTCGACTTCACCGAAGAGGCCCGGATCCCGGACCCCGAGCGGCTCAAGCGCATGTACCACGCGTCGGCGTCCACGCTGAACCTGGTGCGCGCCTTCACCACCGGTGGCTACGCGGACCTGCGCCAGGTGCACGCCTGGAACCAGGACTTCGTGAAGTCCTCGCCGTCGGGGCAGCGCTACGAGCAGCTCGCCCGGGAGATCGACAACGCGCTGAACTTCATGCGGGCCTGCGGGACGGACCCGGCCGAGTTCCAGACGGTCGAGTTCTTCTCCTCGCACGAGGCGCTGCTGCTCGACTACGAGTCGGCGCTCACCCGCGTCGACTCGCGCACCGGGCAGCTGTACGACGTGTCCGGGCACATGGTGTGGATCGGTGAGCGCACCCGGCAGCTGGACCACGCGCACATCGAGTTCGCCTCGCGGATCCGCAACCCGATCGGCATCAAGCTCGGCCCGTCCACCACGGCCGAGGAGGCGCTGCAGTACATCGAGCGCCTGGACCCCGAGCGCGAGCCCGGCCGGCTGACCTTCATCGTCCGCATGGGCGCGGACAAGATCCGCGACAAGCTCCCCGAGCTGGTCGAGAAGGTCACCGCGTCCGGCGCGACCGTCGCCTGGATCACCGACCCGATGCACGGCAACACCTACGAGGCGGCCTCCGGCCACAAGACCCGCCGCTTCGACGACGTGCTCGACGAGGTCAAGGGCTTCTTCGAGGTCCACAAGTCGCTGGGTACCCACCCGGGCGGCATCCACGTGGAGCTGACCGGTGACGACGTCACCGAGTGCGTGGGCGGCGGCGACGAGATCTTCGTCGACGACCTGCACCAGCGCTACGAGACGGCCTGCGACCCGCGGCTGAACCGCAGCCAGTCGCTCGACCTGGCGTTCCTGGTGGCGGAGATGTACCGGGACCAGTGACGGCGCGCCCGTCCGACGGCGTCGGACGGGCGGCAGGTGCCAGGAATGGGGCGCGGGTCACATACGATCCACGCCCCTTCCGCTTTTGCCGCCCCTGCCCGATGGGTAAGGTTAGGTTTGCCTCACCGATCAGTCGGGCCCTTCCGGTCGTCGGTACGGCACGACCTTGTACCCCGCCCGGGAGGTGAACCGCGTGTTCGTCTGCAGCTGCTTCGGTGTCACCGAGGAACAGGTGAGGAGCCACGCGGAAGCGGGTGCCTGCACTCCCCGGCAGATCGCGTCGGCCTGCAAGGCGGGCACCGACTGCGGCGGCTGCGTACGTCGCATCCAGGCGCTGCTCGGCCGCGGCGCCTGCCCCCGCCGGCAGCTGGCCGACCAAGGTGGACCGGTCCTCGCGGAGCTCCCGGACGCGGCCTAGCTAGAGCGAGCCGGGACCCGACGCGTCCGGCTGGGACTGCTCGATGACCGTCGACAGGTAGAGCGACTCGCCCAGCTTCTCGATCAGCTCCAGCTGGGTGTCCAGGTAGTCGATGTGGTGCTCCTCGTCGGCGAGGATCGCCTCGAAGACGTTGGCCGAGGTGATGTCGTTCTTGGCCCGCATCACCTCGACGCCCCGGCGCAGCCGGTCGATCGCCTCGACCTCGATCTCCCGGTCGGCCTGGAACATCTCGGTCACGCTCTGGCCGACCCGCACGTGGAAGAGCCGCTGGTAGTTCGGCAGGCCGTCCAGGAGCAGGATGCGGTCGGTGAGCACCTCGGCGTGGCGCATCTCGTCGAAGGACTCCGCACGCGTGTACTTCGCGAGCTTGGTCCAGCCCTTGTGGTCCTGCAGCTTGGCGTGCAGGAAGTACTGGTTGATCGCCGTGAGCTCGGCGGTCAGCTGCTCATTGAGGAACTCGATGACCTCGGGGTCGCCCTGCATCGCTTGACGCTCCTTCGAACGGGAACTTGCGTGTTGCGCCGCATGATTGCACCGGCACCGGAGATCGTCCAGTAAGTCTCGACTTAGTAAGTAAGTACAGGCTTAGTTAAATTTGTTCCTGTTTGCCCGAATGTAAACAGGGCGGGTCGGGGGCATCGGTCCGGGTCTGTCAGGATGGAGGCATGGGTCAGCCGGTGGGACACGAATCGGGAGAAGGCGGTTCGGAAGGAGCGTCGCGGTTCGAGCTCCCACCGGGGCAGCGGCAGCAGCGCGGCTGGCCGGTCACGCACTACGGGCCCGTGCCCAGGTTCCGCCCCGAGCGCTGGGAGTTCCGGGTCTTCGGCACCACCGCCGACGGTGAGAAGCGCGGCTGGACCCACGAGGAGTTCACGGCCCTGCCGTACACCACGGTCGTCGCCGACCTGCACTGCGTCACGAAGTTCAGCATGCTCGGCTCCGAGTGGGGCGGCGTCCCGGCCGCCACGATCCTGGAGCTCGCCCCGCCCGCGCCCGCCGTCACCCATGTGATGGTGTGGGCCGAGTACGGGTTCAGCTCCAACCTGCGGCTGTCCGACTTCGCCGCCGAGCGCACCCTCTTCGCCACCCACAAGGACGGCGAACTGCTCACCGCCGAGCACGGGTTCCCGCTCCGGCTGGTCGTTCCGCACCTGTACGCCTGGAAGGGCCCGAAATGGGTCCGCGGCATCGAGTACATGACCGCCGACCGCCGCGGCTTCTGGGAGGAGCGCGGCTACCACAACATCGGCGACCCGTGGCGGGAGCAGCGCTACTCCTACCAGGAGGAGCCCGGGGACGGCCCCGAGCTCTGACCGGAGCCCGCGGGGGTCAGCCGTCGCGCAGTTTCTTCAGCCGCTCCACGTCCGCAGCGTGCCCCTCCTTGCCGCCCGGCGTCTCGATGACCAGCGGCACCCCCTCGGTCGCGGGGTGGGTCATCAAGGCCCGGAACGGGTCCTCGCCGATGTGACCGGCGCCGATGTTCTCGTGCCTGTCCTTGTGCGCCCCCGCCACGTCCTTGGAGTCGTTGGCGTGGATCAGCCTCAGCCGGCCCTCGCCGACCGTGTCCACCAGCAGGTCCAGCGTCTGATGCATGCCCGACGGGCCGGTCAGGTCGTGCCCCGCCGCGAAGATGTGGCACGTGTCCAGGCACACACCGAGCTTCGGGTGGGCGTCCAGTGCCTCGAAGTACGGCCCGAAGTCCCAGGTCCGCGAGCACAGGGAGGCACCCTGGCCGGCGGTCGACTCCAGGAGCAGGTACGGGTCGTCGTCGTGGGTGAGCTCGTCGAGCAGCGGCAGCATGTACTCCCGTACCTGCTTCAACGCCACCGCCCGGTCCCGGCCGCCGGTCGCGCTGCCGGTGTGCACGACCACGCCGAGCGCCCCGATCGCCCGCCCGCGCCGCAGCGAGTGCCGCAGCGACTCGACCGACCGCTCCACCGTCGCCTCGGTGTGCGAACCGAAGTTGATCAGGTAGGGCGCGTGCACGTACGCCGGGACCGACCCGGCCGCACAGGCCTCCCGGAACGCCTCGTCCTGCTTCGGGTTGCCGGCCGGTGTGGCCCAGCCGCGCGGGTTGGCGACGAAGACCTGCACGGCCTCCGCCTTCAGCTCACGGGCGTAGGACAGGCCCACGGAGTGCAGGCCGCCGGCCACGGGGACGTGACCGCCGACGGGGTTGCGGGGGAGCGCGCTGGTGCGGGAGTGGGCGGACTGTTGACTGTTCACCCATCCAGGGTGTCATGCGCTCACGCGTGGTCGTACGCGCCGGACGGGCCCCCCGACGTGCCGGTGGTCACCTGATAGTGATCGTGACGGAGGACCCCTTGGGAGCCGTGTTCCCGCCGTCCACGGACTGGTCCTTCACGGTGTCGCCGAACAGCCCGAGCAGACCGCGGTCCTCGTCCACCTGGAAGCCCGCGTCCTTCAGCTTCCGCTTGGCGTCGTCCACGCTGTCGCCGACCACGTCCGGGACCTCGATCATCTCGGGGCCCTTGGACACCGTGAGCGTGACCGTGTCGCCCTTGGCGGCCCGGCTGCCCGGGGCCGGCGTCTGCCGGGCGACCTGGCCCCTGTCGTGCTCGGAGTTCACCTGCTCGGTGGCGACCCTCACCTTCAGACCGGCCTCCGTCAGCTCGGCCCTGGCGTCGGCCAGGTCGTCGCCGGCGACGTCCGGGACGTCGACCGGGCTGCCCTTGCTGACGACCAGCGCGACCGCCGAGCCCGAGCGCACCGTGGTGCCCGTCGCCGGCTTCGTGGAGATCACGAAGCCCTGGGGCACGTCCTCGCTGAACGCCCGGGTCACCATGCCCGGCTCCAGCCCCTCGTCCTTCAGCAGCGTCCGCGCCCGGTCCAGCTTGTAGCCCTGCACGTCCGGCAGCTTCACGGTGTCGGGACCGTCGGAGATCGTGAACGACACGGAGTCGTTCTTGCGGATACGGGTGCCGACCCCGGGGTCGGTACTCATGACCTTGCCGCGCTCCACGGTGTCGCTGTAGGCGTGCCGGACCTTGCCGGCGTCCAGACCGGCGTCGTCCAGCCGGTCCCGGGCCTGCGCCTCGGTCTTGGACAGCAGCGGCGGCACCTTGGTGAACTGGCCGGAGTTGATGTACCAGACGCCCGTGCCGACGCCGAGCACCAGCAGTACGGCCACGACGATCGCCAGCGGGCCGCGCCGCAGCTCCGGCCGGCGCCGCCGGGGCGGGACCGGCGGGGGAGCGGCCAGGCGGCTGGTGCGGTCGACCCCGTCAGCGGGGAACCCGTCAGCCGTGCCGTCGCCCGCGCCCTCGTCCTCGTTGACGGGCAGTGGCCGGGACGGGGGTCCCCCCGGGCGAGCGAAGCCGAGCGCGGGGGAGGTCAGCGCGCGCGGGATGACGCTCGTGCGGTCCTCGGCGTTGTCGTGCTCCGCGGCGAGCGCCTGCGGCGGCACCGCGTCCAGCTGGTCCGTGCTCAGTGTCCCGCGCGCCTGACGGGTCTGCGAGAGCAGGGCCACGGCGTCGTGCGGACGGATCTGCGGGTTGCGGGCGGTCGCCGAGGCGACCAGCTCGTCCAGCTCGTAAGCCATCCCCGGCACGGCGGCCGACGGCGGCGGCACGTCCTCGTGCAGATGCTTGTAGAGCACCTGGGCGGGGGAGTCCCCGTCGTGCGGCTTGGCACCGGTGAGCATCTCGTGCAGCATCACGCCGCACGCGTACACGTCGACCCTCGGATCGGCGGCGCCGTGCTCGATCTGCTCGGGCGCCAGGTAGGAGACGGTGCCGAGGACGGCTCCGGTGGTGCTGGTGACCGTGTCGACGGCCCGGACCAGGCCGAAGTCGGCGACCTTGACCCGGCCGTCGTCCCCTATCAGGACGTTCTCCGGCTTCATGTCCCGGTGCACGAACCCGGCCCGGTGCGCGGCGCCGAGCGCGGCCAGCACCGGCTCCAGGATGTCCAGCGCGGCCCGCGGCCGGAGCGCCCCGCGCTCGCGCAGCACGTCGCGCAGGGTGCAGCCGGCGACGTACTCCATGGCCAGGTAGACGTACGCTCCCTCGGCCCCTTGGTCGAACACCTGCACGACGTTGGGGTGGTCGAGGCGGGCCACCGACTTCGCCTCGCGGATGAACCGCTCCACGAAGGTGGCGTCGGCCGCGAGCGTCGGGTGCATCACCTTCAGCGCGAGCACGCGGTCCAGGCGGGTGTCCACGGCCCGGTAGACCGTGGCCATCCCGCCGACCGCGATCCGCGCCTCGACGCGGTACCGGCCGTCGAGCATCTGCCCGACGAGAGGGTCCTGAAGGGTCGTGTCCACGCAGGTGAGTCTACGAGCCACCACGGACACCCGGCGCCGCCGCCGACGGCCGGGGGCGGTACTGCAGCGGACCTGTGACGCTTCTTACGCCCCTGCGCGGCCGGCCACCGACGGCGTGGACCCGCACGAACGGCACGACAGCGCGGCACTACCGAAAAGCGGGCCGCTCCGGATCGAGAACCGCCAGCCCCTCCGCGGGAGACGACGCCTCGGCGAAGTGCCGCCGCGGGATCCGCCCGGCCCGCCGGGCCAGCCTCCCCGCCTCCACGGCGAACCGCATCCCCTCCGCCATGAGGACCGGCTCCTGCGCCCGCGTCACCGCCGAGGCGAGCATCACACCCGCACAGCCCAGTTCCATCGCCAGCGCCACGTCCGACGCCGTACCGGCCCCCGCGTCCAGAATCACCGGCACGCGCGCGTGCTCCACGATCAGCTCGAAGTTGTGCGGGTTGCGGATGCCGAGCCCCGACCCGATCGGCGAGCCGAGCGGCATGATCGCCGAGCACCCGACGTCCTCCAGCTTCCGCGCGAGGACCGGGTCGTCGTTCGTGTACGGCAGCACCGTGAACCCGTCGTCGACCAGTGTCTCCGCCGCGTCCAGCAGCTCGATCGGGTCCGGCAGCAGGGTGCGCTCGTCGGCGATGACCTCCAGCTTGACCAGGTCGGTGCCGAGGGCCTCGCGCGCGAGTCGCGCGGTGAGGACGGCCTCCCCGGCGGTGAAGCAGCCGGCCGTGTTCGGCAGCACCCGGATGCCGAGCTTCTCCAGCACCGACAGCACGGACCCGTGTACGGAGGCGTTCACGCGCCGCATCGCGACGGTCGTCAGCTCCGTCCCGGACGCCACCAGCGCGCGCTCCAGCACGTCGAGGCTGGGCGCCCCGCCGGTACCCATGATCAGGCGGGACCCGTACGCCGTACCGCCGAGGACAAAGGGATCGTCGGCCATGGTCAGCCTCCTTGGACGGCGGTGAGGACTTCGACGCGGTCGCCGTCGGCCAGCGCGGTGACGGACCACCGCGCGCGCGGGACGACGGTTTCGTTGAGGGCGGCGGCCACTCCGGACGGCGCCGCGGTGAGCGCACCCACCAGGGCGTCCAGGGCCGTACCGGGAGCCACCTCGCGGGGCTCGCCGTTGACGGAGATGTTCATGCGGGCTGCTCCGAGAGTGCGGGGGCGGCGTCGAAGCGCCGCGGGGTGAAGGGGCGGGCCTCGGCCGGCAGTTCCCCGGTGGTCAGGGCGTCCGCCATGACGTCGCCGGTGACCGGGGTGAGCAGGACGCCGTTGCGGTAGTGCCCGGTGGCCAGCAGCAGGCCGTCCAGCCCGGTCGGGCCGAGCAGCGGGGCGTTGTCCGGGGAGCAGGGGCGCAGACCCGCCCGGGTCTCCGTCAGGGGCAGCTCGGTGATGCCGGGGACCAGCTCGTGGGCGTCGCGCAGCAGCTCGTAGACGCCGCCCGCGGTGACCGTCGTGTCCCAGCCCAGTTCCTCGCTGGTGGCGCCGACGACCAGCTCGCCGCTCTCCCGGGGCACCAGGTAGAGCGGGTTGCCGCGGACCACGGCACGCACCGTCCGGCTCAGCAGCGGCCCGTGCGTCCGCGGCATCGCCAGCCGCAGCACCTGCCCCTTCACGGGCCGCACCGGCGGCAGCAGGGCCTCCGGCACGCCCGTCAGCCGTCCGCTCAGGCTGCCGCCGGCCAGGACCACCTGCCCGGCCTCCAGGGCCGTGCCGTCGGCCGTGACGATCCCCGTGACCCGCTCGCCGCCGCCCCCGACGGTGAGCCGGTCGGCCCACACCCGGTGGAAGACGACGCCCGTGCGTTCGCAGGCGGCCACGAGTGCCCCGGCGAGGCATCGGGGGTCGATCTGATGGTCGCCGTCCACCCGCAGCCCGCCGCGCACACCCGGCGCGAGCATCGGCTCCAGGCGTCGGCACTCGCGCCCCGACAGCCATTCGGACTCCAGGCCCGAGCGCTGCTGGAGCGCGTGCAGTTCCCGCAGGTGGGCACGGTCGTCGGCGTCCAGTGCGACGGCGAGGGTGCCGCACCTGCGGTAACCGAGGTCGTGGCCGGTGAGGTCGGTCAGCTCGGCGGCGAACTCCGGGTAGCGGCGGGCGGAGGCGAGGTTCAGGGCGAGCAGCGTCTGCTCGCCGTAGTGCAGTTCCGTGACGGCGGCCAGCATCCCGGCCGCCACCTGGGCCGCCCCGCCGCCCGGTTCGGGGTCGACGAGGGCCGTGACGAGCCCGCGCTGCGCGGCCCGCCAGGCCGTGACCAGGCCGATGATCCCACCGCCGACGACGAGGACGTCCGGCGTACGCGACGGTGGCGAGGCCGTCGCGGCCGGTGCGGCCGATCTGGCAGCGGAAGCGGAAGTCGGTGGTGACGACATGGGCGTCCAGCCCCTCCCTTCGCCGGCATGACCCGGATCAGGTTCGTACGGTCGGAGGCCGCCAGCCTCCCTCTCAGCCCGGTGCGTCCGGGCTCCCGCGAGTGCTTTACGTTGGCCACCCTAGCCCGCAGCCCATCGCACTCGTAAGGGAGCCTCCACCCGTGGCGCGTTCACTCGACGGTCTCGTTCTCGCCCCTGTCACCGACCAGGCGCCCGGCCAGGTGGGCACGCGCACCCGGTTCACCTATCACGAGCAGGACGGCGCCGTATGGGCCGAGTACGCGGGCGGCGACGTCGTCCGCGGCCGCCTGGTGGGCAGCCGGGAGGGCGACCGTCTCGACTTCCGCTACGTGCAGCTCAAGACCGACGGCGCCACGTCGTCGGGACACTGCGTGTCGACCGTCGTCGAGCTGCCGGACGGGCGCGTGCGCCTGGAGGAGACCTGGGAGTGGGAGTCGCAGCGGGGCAGCGGGACCAGCGTTGTGGAGCAGGTCACCGCGCACGGGCACTGACCGGCGGATCGCCAGGTGTCTATGGTGATCAGGTGAGCGAGCAGACGCAGGAGCGGGCCCGGGAACGGGAAGCGGACGCGGAGCGCCGCGTGGTCGTCGTGGGCGCGGGCATGGCGGGGGTGCAGACCGCCGTCGCCCTGCGGGAGCAGGGCTTCACCGGCACCGTGACACTGATCGGCGCGGAGCCGCACCAGCCGTACGACCGCCCCCCGCTGTCCAAGGCCGTCCTGCTCGGCACGGCCGAGGGCTCCGCCTTCGACGTCGACTTCGAGGCCCTCGGCATCACCCTGCGGCTCGGCTGCGAGGCCCTGGGCGTCCGCCAAGGCGCGCACGTACTCGACACCTCCGCGGGGCCCGTGCCGTACGACGTCCTCGTCCTCGCGACCGGCGCCGAACCGATCCGGCTGCCCGGCTCGGAGGGGGTGCCCGGCGTGCACCTGCTGCGCACCCTGGACGACGCCGAACGGCTGCGCCCGGTGCTCGCCCGGCAGCACGACATCGTGGTCGTCGGCGCGGGCTGGATCGGTGCCGAGTTCGCCACCGCCGCGCGCGAGGCGGGCTGCGCGGTGACCGTCGTGGAAGCCGCGGGACGGCCCCTCGCCGACGCGCTGCCCGACGAGGTCGCCGCGCCGATGGCGGCCTGGTACGCCGACGCCGGCGCCGTACTGCGCACGCACGCGCGCGTGGAACGCGTCGAGCCCGGCGGCCCGGGGGAGCCCGGCCACGTGGTGCTCGACGACGGCTCGCGGCTGCCCGCCGGCGCGGTCGTCGTAGGCATCGGCGCCCGGCCCGCCACCACGTGGCTCGCCGGCTCCGGGGTCGACCTCGGCGCGCACGGGGAGGTTCTGGCCGACGACCGCCTGCGCACCTCGATGCCGGACGTCTACGCGGTCGGCGACTGCGCCTCCTTCCCCTCCGGCCGCTACGGCGAGCGGCTGCTCGTGCACCACTGGGACAACGCCCTCCAGGGCCCGCGCACGGTCGCCGAGAACGTCATCGGCGCCACCACCGGCGAGGCCCCGGCGGCCTACGATCCGGTGCCGTACTTCTGGTCCGAGCAGTTCGGCCGCTTCGTCCAGTACGCCGGTCACCACACGGACGCCGACACCACTCTGTGGCGCGGCGACCCCTCGGGACCCGCCTGGACGGTCTGCTGGCTGCGCGAGGACCGCCTGGTCGCCCTGCTGGCGGTGGGCCGCCCCCGGGACCTGGCCCAGGGCAGACGCCTGATCCAGGCGGGCGCGACGATGGACCCGCGGCT
Source organism: Streptomyces sp. NPDC017890 (assembly GCF_044328675.1). Classification (NCBI taxonomy): domain Bacteria; kingdom Bacillati; phylum Actinomycetota; class Actinomycetes; order Kitasatosporales; family Streptomycetaceae; genus Streptomyces; species Streptomyces sp. NPDC017890. The sequence continues at coordinate 229,403 of NZ_JBIRHU010000011.1, read as the reverse complement.
GCTGGCCGATCCGGCCAGGCCGCTGAAGGCGGCGGCCGCGTAGTCCGCCCACGTTCACCCGTTTTCCGCACTCCGACCGGCCCGGCCCGCCGGCCGTTGCGCGCTCTCCGGTCCGGTTCGCCGGCCCGGGTCGGACGGGTCCGGCTTCCGACTGTCAGTGCCAGATGGCAGGCTTGAGCCGTGACCGAGATTGACGCAAAGATCGATGCTCTCGTGCCTGCCTGGCTCACCGTCCCCGACATCGCCGAGATGCTCGGCGTCGAGGTGACCCGCGTACGCCAGCTGATCAAGGAAGGCCAGCTCATCGCCGTACGCCGCGGTGAGAACCGCGCGCTGCACATTCCCGCGGCCTTCATCGACGAGGACAAGGTCGTCAAGGGCCTGGTCGGGACCCTGACGCTGCTGCGGGACGACGGCTTCACGGCCGAGGAGATGCTGGAGTGGCTCTTCACGCCCGACGAGACCCTGCCCGGCACCCCCGCGCAGGCGCTGAGCGAGAACCGCGGCACGGAGGTGAAGCGCCGCGCCCAGGCGCTCGCCGTCTGACCTGACACACACCGTTCAACGCACGGGCCGCGGCGCCACCGCGGCCCGTGAGCAACAGCCGTGCGGCCCACGCGGGCCCACGCCACCGAACCTGGGGGACCCGTATGCCCGACACCGACGCCACCGCCCGCGCCCGGCTCGCCGACGCCCGGCTCTACCTGTGCACGGACGCCCGCCGCGACCAGGGCGACCTGCCCGAGTTCCTGGACGCGGTGCTGGCCGGTGGCGTCGACATCGTGCAGCTGCGGGACAAGGGCATGGAGGCGGGGGAGGAGCTGGAGCACCTCGAGGTCTTCGCCGACGCCTGCGCCCGCCACGGCAAGCTCCTCGCGGTGAACGACCGGGCGGATGTCGCCCACGCGGCCCGCGCCGACGTGCTGCACCTCGGGCAGGGCGACCTGCCGGTGCCCGCCGCCCGGGCGATCCTCGGCGACGACGTCCTCGTCGGCCGCTCCACGCACGCCGAGTCCGAGGCCGCAGCGGCCGCCGTCCAGGACGGCGTGGACTACTTCTGCACCGGCCCGTGCTGGCCGACCCCCACCAAGCCAGGCCGCCACGCACCCGGACTCGGCCTGGTCCGCCACACGGCGTCCCTGGGCACCGACCGCCCGTGGTTCGCCATCGGCGGCATCGACCTCGGCAACCTCGACGAGGTGCTGGCGGCGGGCGCCCGGCGCGTCGTCGTCGTCCGCGCGATCACCGCGGCGGACGACCCGGGCGCGGCGGCCGCCGAGTTCGCGAAGCGGCTGCGGCAGGCGTAGGGCCGGGGCCCGTCCCCGGCGGGTACTGGCGGGTGCCGGAGGCATGTGTCGGAGGAGTGTGTCCAAGGGGTGGACAACAACTCGACAATGCGGACAAATGTCCCGCATCCGGTTGGGTGACCGCCGCCCGCCTGGCTAACCTGCCCGTATGGCCCTCGGAACCGCATCCACCAGGACTGATCGCGCACGCACCGTGCGCGACATGCTCGCGTCCGGCAAGACGACGTACTCGTTCGAGTTCTCCGCGCCGAAGACGGCCAAGGGCGAGAAGAACCTGTGGAGCGCTCTGCGGCGGGTGGAGGCGGTCGCGCCCGACTTCGTCTCCGTGACCTACGGCGCCGGCGGTTCCACGCGCGCGGGGACGGTCAAGGAGACCCAGCAGATCGTCGCCGACACGACGCTGACCCCCGTGGCCCACCTCACCGCCGTCGACCACTCCGTGGCCGAGCTGCGCAACATCATCGGCCAGTACGCCGACGCGGGCATCCGCAACATGCTGGCCGTGCGCGGCGACCCGCCCGGCGACCCCACGGCCGACTGGGTCCCGCACCCGCAGGGCCTGACGTACGCCGCCGAACTGGTCCGGCTCATCAAGGAGTCGGGCGACTTCTGTGTCGGCGTCGCGGCCTTCCCCGAGATGCACCCGCGCTCCGCCGACTGGGACTCGGACGTGACGCACTTCGTCGACAAGTGCCGGGCCGGCGCCGACTACGCGATCACGCAGATGTTCTTCCAGCCCGAGTCCTACCTGCGCCTGCGCGACCGGGTCGCCGCGGCCGGCTGCGAGACCCCGGTCATTCCCGAGGTCATGCCGGTGACCAGTGTGAAGATGCTGGAGAGGTTGCCGAAGCTCAGCAACGCCTCGTTCCCGGCCGAGCTGAAAGAGCGGATCCTCGGAGCACAGGACGATCCGACCGCTGTACGCTCCATTGGCATCGAGTTCGCCACGGAGTTCTGCGCGCGGCTGCTGGCCGAGGGTGTGCCCGGACTGCACTTCATCACGCTGAACAACTCCACGGCGACCCTGGAAATCTACGAGAACCTGGGCCTGCACCACCCACCGCGGGCCTAGACCGGTCGCACGTACTTACGACACACTGCGTAACGGCCACTGGGAGAGGGGCGTACATGGGCTGGACGGTCCTCTACATCGCGTTCGGGGGCGTCGCGCTGTGGCTGCTCGGTGAAGTGCTGCTGCAGTACAAGGCGCGGCTGCGCTGGCGACTGCTCGCCTTCGGCGGCTTCCTCGGTGTCGTGGTCGGTGTCCTGATCCCGTCCGTCATCGTCATCGGGCTGGGCGCGGCCGCCTTCGCGGTCGGCCAGACGTACGTCACGCTGTCGTTCCGCCGCGGCTTCGAGGCCGGCTGGGCGGTCAACGCCCCGGCGGGTCTCGTCGGCAAGCGGGTCCGTCCCGAACGGGGCCGCAAGGAGCCGACGCTGGAGGTGTCCGGCCTCGAAGCGGCCGAGGGCGGCCCGGACGGCCACGACGACCGTACGCGCGGTCACGCGCAGGGGCAGGACGACCTCCCGTACGGCCACGACGGCTACGACCGCGACGACGTCTTCACGCCGGCCCGCCCCGCCGACCCCCCGGCCGCGGAGGCCACCGCCGTCTACGCGCCGCAGCCCATGCCGGACGACACCGGCTCGTACGGTGTGTACGCCGACGCCGGATACGGCCACGACCAGCAGGCACCGGCCGCGGCCGCGCAGGGCACCGACCAGCCCTACGCCTACGACTACTCGGGCTACGGGCAGCAGCAGGGGTACGGCTACGACACCGGCGACCAGCAGCAGTACGCCGCCTACTCCGACCCGTACATCGGCACCCACACCTACGGCGGGGCTTCGTACGACACCGGCTCCTACGACACGACCGGCGGGCAGCAGTACGGCCGGCAGGGCTACGGGCAGGACCAGTACGCCGCCGGCACGCCCGGCGGCTACGGCGGCGAGACGCCGGCCGGCGGGGTGTGGGTGCCGCAGCAGCGCAGCACCGACGACCCCTACGGTGGCGAACTCCCGCAGGAGCAGACGTATCCGTACCAGGGCAACGGCCAGACCCAGGGCCAGACCCAGGGCCAGGGTTACGACGAGCAGTACCGCTTCTGACGACGCCTCCGGGACCGGGTCACCGGTCCCGGCCGCTCACTGGGAGCCCCGGAACTCCGGCCCCTCCACGACGAGTCCGGCGACCAGCGCGCCCGACATGCCAGCGTGCGGCAGCCCCCCGCCCGGGTGCGACCAGCCGCCGGCCGTGAACAGCCCGCCCGTACGCGTGCCGTTCGCCGCGTGCAGCAGGCGCCCGCCGGCCCCCGCCAGAGCCGGCACCGGAATCGCGCCGTCCGCCACCCCGGTCGCCGCCGCGACATCGGCCGGGGTGCGTACCTCGTGCCACAGAAGACGGTCGCGCAGATCCGGTACCGCACGCTCGGCGACGCCGATCAGGTGCTCCGCGTGGCGGGCGGACACATCGGCGGCAGCCCGGTCCACCCCGCCGCCCAGGGCGGGCACCACGGCGGTGAGCGTGACCGCCTCGTGGTCCGCGTCCGGGACCAGTCCCGGGTCATCGGGGCGCAGGACCGTGACGGTCGGCCGCGCCGCCATCGCGGGCTCGGCGCCGAACAGGCCGTCCAGCTCGGCCTCCCGGTCCTCCGCGTGCACCACCGTCCGGTGCGCCGTGCCCTCGGGACGGCCGCCCCGCAGCGCCAGCAGCACCGTCAGCCGGCTCGCCCCGCCGCGCTGCGGCGGCACCTCGCCGTCCCCCCGCACCGCCGACCCCCCGCAGAGGCGGTCCAGCACATCGGGCGCCACACCGGCCACCACGAACTCCGCCTCGGCGACGCCGCCTTCGGCCAGCTCCACGCCCGCCACCCGGCCGTCCTTCTCGACGACAGCCGCGACCTCGGCGCCGAAGTGGAACTCGACCCGGCGGGCCAGGCACCGCTCGTACACCGCCCGCGCCAGCTCCCGCAGACCGCCGCCACGCACGTACCACATACCGAAGGCGTACTCCATGTACGGCAGCACGGCGGTGTTCGCCGGGGCGGTCCGGGGATCCAGGCCGTACCCGAGGGCGTGGCTCTCCAGGAGGGCGGCGAGCCGGGTGTCCCGCAGCTCCCAGGCACCGATCTCGGCGAGCGTGCCGGCCCGGCGGGTACGCAACAGCCGCTTGTGCGGGACCGCCGGATAGGGCTCGCGCTCGGCCAGCACCGTCCAGTTCGGCCACAAGGGCTCCTCGAGGAGCGGGCGGCGCGTTCGGTCCCAGGTCTCCCGGGCTCGCACCAGGAAGTCGCCCCAGCGCTGCCCGGCGGCCGGGCCGAGCGCCCGGTCCAGGGAGGCGACGACGCCCGCCCGCGAGGCGTTCGGCAGTGAGACCTCCGTGCCGTCCGCGAACACGTGCCGTGACGACGGGTCGACCTGCACCAGCTCGACACACGCCTCCAGCGGCTCCTTGCCGGTCTTGACGAACAGGTCGCGCCAGACCGCGGGCAGGGGCAGCAGACCGGGACCGGTGTCGAAGGAGAAACCGGCCCGCTCGAAGCGGCCCAGGGCGCCCCCGTACGTCCCGGTCCGTTCGTACACCGCCACCCGGTGGCCTGCGACGGCCAGCCGGGCGGCGGCCGCCATCGCGCCCATCCCGGCGCCGATCACCGCAATCCGTGCCATGCCAGGGACTTTATCCGCCGCCACCGACAGTCCGGGTCCGGGGGCCGGGCCGCGCACCTGCGGGAACGGCCGGAGAGGGGCCGGAGCTGAGTACCGGGACGGGCGCGCGCGTGACCGGTCGGTGACGCGCCGCTGTGAGCCGGGGTGCGCACGACTGAGTACCCGTACCTAGCCCGGCAGATGAGTACGCGCGCGGATGGGGCACGACCTGCGGGAACGAGAGAGTGGAGGCACGGAGAGGGGCACGGCTCCGAACCGGCGACACGGGGCGCCGGAGCGGAGCCGGGCCCGCGATCCGCTCCTTCCGCCGACCGAGGCCGGCGGGAGCGAGGCACGGGGGAACCCGGGGGACCGACCGAGAACGGGGTTCCGACGGGGGGACGTACGGGGGAGCAGGAGAAGGCGCCGGTCCGACGGCGGCCCGCGGGGGACGCGGCCGCCACGGACCGGCGCTCTTCGTGTGCGGCCGGCGGCCCGTGCGCGGCTGTCTCAGGGGCGGCCGCTCACGCGCCCCTGAAGCAGCCGGGACAGGGCCGCGTGCACGTCGTCGAGGGAGCGTTCCGCCTGGAACGACTTCCAGTCCAGCGCCGCCACCAGAACCATGCCGACCAGCGCCGCGGCGGTCAGCGGTACGTCGATCTCCTCGCTGAACTCACCGCTCGCCACGCCCTCGCGCAGCACGCCCTCCACCACCGCGACGGCCTCCTGGCGGACCACCAGCAGCGTGGACTGCCAGGCCCGGTTGGTACGCCACAGCTCGGCCACGTACAGCTGGGTGAAGGCCGGGTAGCGGTCGATGAAGACGAGCCCCGCGCGGATCATCGCGTCCAGGGCGTCGACCCGGCCGCGGCCCTCCCGCGCCGTTCGCTCCGCCGCCTCCCGCAGGGACGCGGTGAGGAGCCCGACACCATGGCGCAGCAACTCCTCGAAGAGGACGGACTTGCTGGCGAAGTTGTAGTAGACCGTGCCCTTCGCGACCCCGGCGCGCTCGGCGATCTCGTCCACGGTGGTGGCGGAGAAGCCCTGCTCGGCGATGAGGGTGACGGCCGCCTCGTAGAGCTTTTGCCGGGTGGCCTCGCGACGGCTGCTGCCCTGCGAAGCGGCGCTGCTGCTTTCCATGGTCCCGATTGTCACAGCACCTTCCCCGGGGACGTCACCGCAGGGCCCGCGGCCGTCACAGGCCTGTCCGGGACGCGCCCGGTCCTGCCCCTCCACCGCGGCCGCGCGCCGGGGCCTGCGTGGAGCGTGGCCGGCACAAAAGGCGAACCGAACCCACGATCGATACAAAAGGCCAGGTCAAGACGGATTGTCAGTGGCATACCTCACGATGGGCACAAACGGCACCTCTTGCCAGGGCGTGCCGTCACGGAGACGACAGGAGGATCGTCATGGCCCACTCGTCCGCAGCCGCCGCCCGGCGGCGCCGCGCGGCCGGCCCTGCACCCTCACTGACCGGCCCGGCGAGCGACGTGCACCCCGTACTCCGCCGGACGACCGCCCCGCCCGCCGCCCTCGACCTGCTCGCCCAGGCCCGGTCCGGACTGGAGGAGGCCACCGCCCTCGAAACGCCGAACGAGCGATACGCGACGGCCCATCTCGCTGCCCTGCGCACAGCCGCCGCGGTGCTCGCGGCACGAGGCCGCCCCGAGACCACTCCACGGGCACGGGCCCGCATCCGCAGCGCCTGGGAGGTGCTCCCCGAGATCGCTCCCGAGCTCTCCGACTGGAGCGCGCTGTTCGCCGCGGGAGCCCGGCGCCGGGCGCGGGCCGAGGCGGGCATCCAGGGTGCCGCCAACCGGCGGGACGCCGACGACCTGATACGCGACGTGGCGATGTTCCTGCGGCTCGTGGAGCGGATGCTGGTCCTCCAGCCGGTCCTGCCCCAGCCCCGCCCCGACCCGGACCAGCCGGACACGGACCGTCCGGAGTCCGTCGGCGTCCAGCCGGACCCGGGCCGCCCGGAGGCCGTCGGACCGGGCCCGGACCGCCCGGGCCATCACCTGCCGGACGCGGGATGAGAGCCCCGGACAGCGGGGACACGGGGCACCCTGGGGGCCGGTGGTACGGGATGACCGGTCGGCTCACCGGAGGCAATAGGGTGGGAGACGCCTGAAGCCTGCCCCTTCCCGTACCCGGGCCGGGGCGGCAGCCCGTTCGCTCCGCCCGTGCCCGAGGCGGTGCCGCGCCGAGGAGTCAACTGCCGTGTCGGACCCGATGCGCCCGCCCGTCTCCCCCCACCGCCCGCAAACGGCGTCGCCGCGCTCCGAGCCCTCTCGTTCCCGCGCCGCCCTCCGGACCGCTGTGGTCTGGGACGTCCTCCAGGACGCCCTCGACCGTCGGGTCAAGGCCACGGGACGCCAGTCGCTGGACGTCCTGGACACCGGTGGCGGCAGCGGCAACTTCGCGGTACCCGCGGCCCGCCTAGGCCACCGCGTCACCGTCGTCGACCCGAGCCCCAACGCGCTGTTCGCCCTGGAGCGCCGCGCCGCCGAGGCCGACGTCGCCGACCGCGTCCGGGGCGTCCAGGGAGACGCCCACGGCCTCTTCGACGTGGTCGAACGGGGCGGCTACGACGTCGTGCTGTGCCACGGCGTCCTGGAGTACGTGGACGACCCCGCGGAGGGCATCCGCAACGTGGTGGCCGCGCTGCGCGCCGAGGGCGTCCTCAGCCTGCTCGCCGCGGGCCTCGGCGGGGCCGTGCTGGCGCGTGCCCTCGCCGGCCACTTCACGGAGGCCCGGCAGGCGCTCGGCGACCCGGACGGCCGCTGGGGCACGGGTGACCCCGTGCCGCGCCGGTTCACCGCCGAACAGCTCACCGCACTGGTCGAGGCCGCGGGGCTCCGGATCGGGGCCGTACACGGCGTGCGGGTCTTCGCCGACCTCGTCCCGGGAGTGCTGGTGGACACGGAGCCAGGCGCCATGGAGGCGCTGCTGAAGCTGGAGGCCGCGGCGGCCGAGCTGGCCGCGTTCCGCTCCGTGGCCACCCAGCTCCACGTGCTCGGTGAGACGCGAGGGGCCCAGGAGCCCTGAGCCGCCCGGTGGGGTAAGGCGCTGATCAGGGGCGCGACTGCAGATGGAGTACGCCACAGGCCCCCCGAACGGGGGCCAGTCGCCGTATGATCGAGGGAGACCGCCCGGCATGACGGGTCGGCCGCTGGGGAATGGGAACTTCAGCAGCCGGCACGGCCATGACGGAGACCGGTTGGCCAATTGGCGTAGAGGGGCGGGTTTCACGGGGGCGATTCCCTGCCTATCCTGAAGGGACCCCCCCGGGTCGCCCCGGCGACTGCACGATGAGGAGGACTCCGTGCCGCTCTCGGAGCACGAGCAGCGCATGCTCGAGCAGATGGAGCGAGCGCTGTACGCCGAAGATCCCAAGTTCGCGACAGCGCTCGAGGGAAGCGGGCTGCGTACGTACACCCGGCGACGGGTCTACCAGGCGGTCGCGGGCTTCCTCGTAGGTATTGCGCTCCTCATGGCCGGTATGGTCGCCCAGCAGGTCTGGCTCAGCGTGGTGGGCTTCCTCGTCATGCTGGGCTGCGCGGTCCTCGCCGTGACCGGCTGGCGCAAGGCCCCGAAGCCGGGCGAGCAGCCCGCAGCCGGTACCGGACCACAGGCGCGCCGTCAGGGGCGGCAAAAGCGCTCCATGATGGACCGCATCGACGAGCGCTGGCAGCGCCGTCGTGATGAGCAGCAGGGCGGTCAGTAGCCCTCGGGCAGCCGCTCACCAGGACATCCGCGTGAGGGGGTGGCCACCGCCGAGGTGGTCACCCCCTCACGCGTACCCATGTGTGCCCGGGGCCGGGGTCCGGAGAGAGCCGGGCCGGCGCACCCGGCGGGACGTGGTGGTCACCGGACAGGGCCGAGGGTCGGCGCTCCCGCACACAGCCCCAGCCCCGCCGGCCCGCCCCCGTCGGCCCGTGGTCCTTGTGTCCCGGTCTCGCGCTCTGGAGTCCTCCGGGCGTCGGCCCGTCGGCCCGTGGTCCTTGTGTCCCGGTCTCGTGCCCTGGAGTCCTCCGGGCGTCGGCCCGAGACCTGTCTTCCGCGTCCGGGCCTCGCAACCCGTCGTTCCCCGAGACGCGTCCCCCGCGCCCCGGTCCCGTGCGGCCGTGTCTCCGCGTCCTCGGCTCAGCCCTGCTGTCCCGATGCCTTCCGGAACGTCGGCCGGGCCGCCGCGGCACGCTGTTTCAGGCCCGTCCACCACGCCGACACCGCCCAGGACACCCGCACGGTCGAACGCGGGGCGAACCGTGCGCGCAGCCGCGTGCCGCGGCCGGCCGCGGCACGCAGACCGGCGCTCGCCCGGTGGACGTCCTCCGTGAGACCCGCCGTCGGGCGGGGCCGGGGCGCGTAGAGAACCTGCTCCACGGCATCCGCCACCCGGTGCACCGCCGCCGCGGCCGTCGGCTCGAGCCGCCCGAGCCGGACGATCCGGGCCGCCGCCATGCGCGGGGTCTGCGACTCCTCCGGCAGGATTGCGAAGTCCCATGCCGTGTCGGTCAGCTCCTGCCAGACCGCGAGAGTGTGCGGCACCGCGTCCGCCCCGGTCCGGCCGTGCGCTCCCAGCCGTACCGACCGGGTGCGCAGCCGCCACAGCATCGGCGCGAGCGGGACCAGCAGGACCGCGAGCCCTCCCAGGACCCAGGCCGGCACCACGTACCACTTCGGGCCGTCCCCGCCCGTGACCGGTGCGGCCGCCGCGGACTCGCTGGCGCAGGCGTCCAGCTTCTTGTCCTGGGCCGTGCAGCTCTCGCTCGCCGAGGGCGCCGCCGACGGCTCCGTCTCCGTGTTCCGGGACGGCAGACCGGGATCCGGCACCGAGCTGCCCGGCGTCTCCGGCAGGGTGTACGACGGGGTCGACCCACGCGTCGGAGTCGGCTCGAAGCGGGTCCAGCCCACACCCTCGAAGTACACCTCGGGCCAGGCGTGTGCATCCCGCAGCCCCACCGACACCGTGCCGTCCGCCTGCGGGGAACCCGGCGCGAAGCCGACCGCGACCCTGGCCGGGATGTCCAGGGTGCGGGCCATCGCCGCCATGGCGAAGGAGAAGTGGACGCAGAAGCCCTGCTTGTCCGCGAGGAAGCGGGCGATCGCCTGGGAGCCGCTGCCGACCTTGACCTGCGTGTCGTACTCGAAACCGCCGTTGACCGCGAAGTACTCCTGGAGCTTGACCGCCTGCTCGTAGGGGTTCGCCGCGCCGGCGGTGACCTCGCGGGCGGTCCGGGAGACCACGTCGGGCAGTGAGTCCGGCAGCTCGGTGTACTCCCGCTCCAGTGCCGAGGGCGGCTGCGGAGCGGCGGCGAGCTGGTCCGCGGTCGGCCGCACGTCCAGGCTCCGCACCTCGTACGTCAGTCCGCGCGTGTTCTGGCCATGGTCGCCGACCAGGGTCATGCCGACGGGTTCGTAGCGCCAGTTGCCCGCGACCTGCACGTCGCTCGGCGGGTACGGCATCGGCAGCCAGTCCTGGGCGTACCAGTCCGCGGCCGAGACGGTGGTCCGGGTCTCCGCGCGCTTGACGTCGGGGCCGAGGCCGACCGGCGTGGGGAACCTGCCGTCCGGCACGGCGGTGATGTTCCGCTTGGACGGCTTCCAGGTGGTGCCGTCGAAGTCGTCCAGGGACACGATGCGCAGGTACAGGTTCGACAGGTCGCTCGAGTCGGTGTCGACGGAGAGGACCTCTCGGTTCTCGTCCACGTTGAGACTGTCGCGCAGTGAGACCAGGGGGTTCACCGCGGAGATCGTGCCGCCGCCCCCGGTCCCGGAACCGACGCCCGTCCTGGCGCTGTCCAGCAGCCCGCCGTTCATCGCGGGCAGGGCCAGCGGCACCACCAGGGCGACGCCCAGCGCGAACGCGCCGATGCGCCGCCCGGTGCGGACCGGGGCGACCGCGCCGCTCTGCTCCCCGCCCGGGGTGCGTGGCGTGCCGCCGAAGACCCGGCCCCACTGCGAGAGCCGGTCACGTCCCTCGGCCAGCAGCAGCATCAGGTAGCCGGCCGCCGCGACGAGGAACCACAGCCAGTCGGTGCCGCCCTCGGACAGCCCCGCGGCCACCGAGTAGAGCGCCAGCAGCGGCAGCCCGGCGGGGGCGGCGCTACGGAAGGTCACCGCGAGGGTGTCCACCAGCAGCCCGATCACCAGGACACCGCCGACCAGCATCAGCCGGATGCCGTCGGACTCCAGCGGCGCCGGGATCGCGTACCGGGCGATGTCGTCGCCCCCCTGCTGCAGCAGGTCGGCGAAGCGCTGGAAGGCCTGCGGGCCGGGGATCAGCCCGGCGAGCGCCTGCTGCCGGGCGAAGACCAGGGTCAGGAGCACCAGCGTGACCAGGGCCTGCGCGGCGATGGTCAGGGGCCGGGCCAGCGGGACCCGGCGGGCCGCCGCGCCCACCCCGGCCTGGACCGCCAGCAGGAACGCGGCCTGCAGGATCCAGGTGGCCGGGTCGACCAGGGGCAGCAGCGCACACGCCGCCATCAATGTGGCCGCCCACGCGCACAGCGCCAGCCGCGCCCGACCACTCATCGCGTGCCCTCCCGGCCGGTGGTCGTCGTGGAGCCGGTGTGGCCGCGGTCGGCCGGTCGCTCGTGGCGTCCGGGTGCGGTCGCGCAGGCCTTCGGTGTCGGTCGTGCGGGTGCGTTCACCGCGTGCCCTCCCGGCCGATGGTCGTCGTGGAGCCGGTGTGGCCGCGGTCGGCCGGTCGCTCGTGGCGTCCGGGTGCGGTCGCGCAGGCCCTCGGTGTCGGTCGTGCCGGTGCGTTCACCGCGTGCCCTCCCCGCCGCTCGCCGTCGCGAGGCCGGTGCGTTCGTGGTCCGCCAGGCGCCAGAGTTCCTCCAGCGGGGCGCCCCGCGGCACGTTCACGGCGGTCCAGCCCGACTCGCGCAGCATCCGCAGCCGTTCCTCGTCCCTGCCCGACGGGCCGGGCACGCCGGCCGGTTCCCGCGACCAGGCCGCACTGTCCAGGAGGAAGGCGACGGCGCCGCCGCTGCGCTGCCGCATCTTGGCGGCCACCGCGGCCTGCTCCTCGTCCAGGTCACCGAAGAACGCCACCAGCAGCCCCTCGTTCCCGCCGCGCAGCACGTCGTACGCCCGGGACAGGCCGGTGCCGTCGGAGTGGTCGATCACCGCGAGGGTGTCCATCATCAGCCCGGCCGCGTCGGCCGTGCCCTGGCTCGCACCCGCGAAGCCGTCGGCGCCCTCGCCGGGCACCGAGTCGCCGGAGTCGGTGAGCAGCCGGACGGAGAAGCCCCGCTCCAGCATGTGCACCAGCACGGACGCCGCGCCCGAGACCGCCCACTCGAAGGCCGAGTCGGGGCCGGCGCCCTCGAAGGCCACGACCCGGGTGTCCAGGAGCACCGTGCAGCGGGCGCGCTGCGGCTGCTCCTCGCGGCGCACCATCAACTCGCCGTAGCGCGCGGTGGAGCGCCAGTGCACGCGGCGCAGGTCGTCGCCGTAGCGGTACCCGCGCGGGATCACGTCGTCGTCGCCCGCCAGCGCGAGCGAGCGCTGCCGGCCCTCGCCGTACCCCATCGCCTCGCCGCTCAGCCGCACCGGAGGCAGCGCCTCCACGCGCGGGATCACGGTCAGGGTGTCGTACGTCGAGAAGGAGCGGGTCAGCTCGCACAGCCCGAACGGGTCGGTCAGGCGCAGTTGGAGCGGGCCCAGCGGATAGCGGCCGCGCAGGTCGGAGCGGACCCGGTAGGACACCTCGCGGCGACCGCCCGGCTCCACCCGGTCGAGTACGAAGCGGGGGCGCGGTCCGAGCACGTACGGCACCCGGTCCTGGAGCATCAGCAGGCCGGTGGGCAGCCGTGAGACGTTGTCGATACGCAGGTGCACCCGGGCCTCGCTGCCCGCGGGTACCCGCCCGGGGGAGAGCCGGCGGCTGCCCGCGACCCGGTACCGGGTGCGGTAGAGCACGGTCGCGCAGACCAGCGGCAGCACGCCCAGCAGCAGTCCGACGCGGAGCAGGTCGCTCTGGCCGAGGACGTAGGCACAGACGGCGGCGGCGATGCCGGCGGCCAGGAAGGAGCGCCCGCGGGTGGTCAGACCGGTCAGGGCGGTGCGGATGCCGCCGCTCTCGCCCCGGTCGTCCTGGGACCGGGCCGTCCCCCCCGTGTCCATCACAGCCTCCGCGGCGGTTGCCGGTCGTACGCCGACGAGCCGTGGCCCACGCCGAAGCCCGTCTGCTGCTGCGGCGCCGCGGGCACCGGGGTGCGCTGCAGGATCTCGTGGACGACCTGTTCGGCGGTACGGCGGTTGAGCTGGGCCTGGGCGGTGGGCAGCAGGCGGTGGGCCAGGACGGCGACCGCGAGGGCCTGCACGTCGTCCGGCAGCGCGTACTCCCGGCCGCTCAGGGCGGCGGACGCCTTCGCCGCGCGCAGCAGATGCAGCGTGGCGCGCGGTGAGGCGCCGAGTCTGAGGTCCGGGTGAGTGCGCGTGGCGGCGACCAGGTCGACGGCGTACCGCCGCACCGGGTCGGCGACGTGAACGCCCCGGACCGCCTCGATCAGCTTGAGGATGTCGTGCGCGTGCGCCACCGGCTGCAGGTCGTCCAGCGGGTTCACCCCGCCGTGCACGTCGAGCATCTGCAGCTCGGCCTCCGGACTGGGATAGCCGATGGAGACCCGCGCCATGAAGCGGTCGCGCTGCGCCTCCGGCAGCGGGTAGGTGCCCTCCATCTCGACCGGGTTCTGTGTCGCCACCACCATGAAGGGGCTGGGCAGCTCATAGGTCTGGCCGTCGATGGTGACCTGGCGCTCCTCCATCGACTCCAGGAGCGCCGACTGGGTCTTCGGCGAGGCGCGGTTGATCTCGTCGCCGATCACCACCTGCGCGAAGATCGCGCCCGGTTTGAACTCGAAGTCGCGACGCTGCTGGTCCCAGATGGACACCCCGGTGATGTCCGAGGGCAACAGGTCCGGCGTGAACTGGATCCGGCGCACGGAACAGTCGATGGACCTCGCCAGCGCCTTCGCCAGCATGGTCTTGCCGACGCCCGGGACATCCTCGATCAGCAGATGGCCCTCGGCGAGCAGCACGGTCAGCGAGAGTCGTACGACCTCGGGCTTGCCCTCGATCACGCCCTCCACCGAACCGCGCACCCGCTCAACCACAGCGGTCAGATCAGTGAGGCTCGCTCGATCGTCATAGGTCGTCACCGGCCCTCCTCGGCCTTTCCCCGCGCTCCCTGGGAAGCGGGAGTACCCCAACTTGCCGGGCGGCCCCCGCGTCGCGGACCGGCCCACCCCGAATCACGGACAGCGCGCGGAAAAAGTTCCGCGCGACACCACTTCCCGCATTCTTGCTGCCGTTACCGATTCGTGTCACTCGCCTGTGGACAACTGGCCGCGATATGTCGGGCCTTACGGCCTTTGCGGCGCTTGCGCGGCGGAAGTCATCGGGGCGGGCGACCGGGTCAGGCGGGGTCGACCTCGCGCAGCAGGCCCGTCTTCACGTCGAAGACGAAGCCGCGCACGTCCTCGGTGTGCAGCAGGAACGGTGAGGTGCGCACCCGCTCGATCGACTGCCGCACGTCCTGGTCGGCGTCCCGGAAGGCCTCCACCGCCCACGCCGGGCGCTGGCCGACCTCCAGTTCCAGGTCGTGCCGGAACTCCTCGGTGAGGGTTTCCATGCCGCACCCGGTGTGGTGGATGAGGGCCACGCTGCGGGTGCCGAGCGCCCGCTGGCTGATGGTGAGGGAGCGGATCACGTCGTCGGTGACGACACCGCCCGCGTTGCGGATGGTGTGGCAGTCGCCGAGCTTCAGGCCGAGCGCGGCGTGCAGGTCGAGGCGAGCATCCATGCAGGCCACGACGGCGACACGCTGGACGGGGCGGGCGTCCATCCCGGGGTCGGTGAACGCGGCGGCGTAGCGCTCGTTCGCCTCGACGAGCCGGTCGGTGACGGTGTGGTCGCCGACTATGGCGGATTCGGAGCCGGCGGGTACCGATGCAGAAGTCGTCATATCCATGACGTTACTGGCCGTCCCCCTCCCTGGCCTGCTGTGAAGCGGGACAAAGAACGTCATCAGGGCTTGTTGTGAGCCAACCCACAGGGTGGCGCGAACGCGTCCGTACGAGTGAAAAGCGGCGCGGCACCGGTTTGCGGACGCCGGCGTCCGCGACGCGCAGGCCGGTTGATTGACCGGGCGACAGGGTGGACTAAAGTGACGCGAAGCGGGAGGCGAGGCTCTCCCCGCTGGACTGAACACCCCGGAGACCTGGGCGACGTCCCGCCAGATCTCCCCGCGTGCGCGGCGCGTACGTACGGCTCGGCCTCCTCCCGCTCCCGGCCGGCCGACGCTTCCGGCGCCGGCAGGCCTCCCCTTCACGAGCGGGAGGGGACCCGGCGGTACGTGTCGCCGCGCCGGACCTGAGAGGCCGCCCCACTTGAGCCAGAGTCGACACGTCCCGGTGATGCTCCAGCGGTGTCTGGACCTGCTGGCGCCCGCCCTGACGGAGCCGGGGGCCGTGGTCGTCGACTGCACGCTGGGACTCGGCGGGCACAGCGAGGCGCTCCTCGAGCGCTTCCCCGAGGCCAGGCTCGTCGCCCTCGACCGGGACAAGGAGGCCCTGCGCCTGTCCGGCGAGCGGCTCGCGCCGTACGGCGAGCGCGCCACCCTGGTGCACGCCGTGTACGACGAGCTGCCCGACGTGCTCGACCGGCTCGGCATCCCGCGCGTCCAGGGCGTGCTGTTCGACCTCGGCGTCTCCTCCATGCAGCTCGACGAGGCGGACCGCGGGTTCGCCTACGCCCAGGACGCCCCGCTCGACATGCGGATGGACCAGACGACCGGCATGAGCGCCGCCGAGGTCCTCAACACCTACCCGCCGGGCGAACTCGTCCGCATCCTGCGGGCGTACGGCGAGGAGAAGCAGGCCAAGCGGATCGTGTCCGCGGTCGTGCGCGAGCGCGAGAAGGAGCCGTTCAGCAACAGCGCTCGCCTCGTGGAACTGATCCGCGACGCGCTGCCGCAGGCCGCCAAGCGCACCGGCGGCAACCCGGCCAAGCGCACCTTCCAGGCCCTGCGCATCGAGGTCAACGGCGAACTGGCCGTCCTGGAACGGGCGATTCCGGCCGCCGTCAAGGCGCTCGACGTCAGCGGGCGGATCGCCGTGCTGTCGTACCACTCGCTGGAGGACCGGCTGGTCAAGCAGGTGTTCGCCGCGGGTGCGGCCAATACCGCGCCGCCCGGACTGCCGGTCGTCCCCGAGCGCTACGCGCCCAGGCTCAAGCTGCTCACGCGCGGTGCCGAACTTCCCACCGAGGAGGAGATCGCCGAGAACCGGCGGGCGGCACCGGCACGGCTGCGCGGAGCCCAGCGCATCAGGGAGGACATCGAGTGAGGCAGGCCAGGCGCGGGGGCGGACGGCCCTTGCGGGCCAAGGGAGAGCGAGTGGGCGGGAAACCCGAACTGAAGGGGAGGGCGGCCCGGCTGGCGCGGCTCCTCCCGCCCGTCGGCGGGCGCGGCCAGGCGGCCCGCGCCCCGTTCGTCCTCCTGGTGGTCGTCCTCCTCGGCGGCGGACTCATCGGGCTCCTGGTGCTGAACTCCGCCATGAGCGAGGGCTCCTTCCAGCTGGACGACCTGAAGCAGGAGACGAAGGAGCTCACCGACGAGGAGCAGTCGCTGCAACGGGACATCGACGCCTACTCCGCCCCGCGGGCCCTCCAGCGCCGCGCCCGGGAGCTGGGCATGGTGCCCGGCGGAGATCCCGCCTTCCTCGCCCCCGACGGCACGGTCAAGGGCTCGCCGAGCCCCGCGTCCGCCGCGGCCACCCCGCTGGTCATCGCCCCCGAGGCGCTCACGCAATCGCCCGCCACCGCTCCCCCCGGCACCGAGCCGACCGGCCCGGCCGCCACCGCGGCCACCCCCGCCCCGAACCCGACTCCCGGCAGGTGACGGAAGTGTCCGACAGGGAACCGCCGCGCCGCCGAGTGCCCGGACCCGCGAGGCCCGTCCGCCCGGGCGGACGGCGGCAGCCCGGCCGCGGCGCCCGGCCCGCCCGCCGACCGGGCGCGCCCTCGCCCGCCGCGCCCCGCGTCCTCCGGCTGGGCAGCCCGCGCCCGCGCCTGCGCCTGATCGGCCTCGTGCTGACGCTGGTGCTCTCCGCCTTCGTCGTACGGCTGCTCCAGGTGCAGGCCGTCGACGCCGGCACCTACGCCGCCAAGGCCGAGCAGAACCGCTACGTCGTCCACACCCTGCCCGCCGAGCGCGGCGGGATCACCGACCGCAACGGCGTGGCCCTCGCGACCACCGTGGACGCCTACGACATCACCGCCGACCCCACGATGTTCACCCGGGAGCAGCTGGAGGTCGGCGACGGCCCCGAGCAGGCGGCGGCGCTCCTCGCGCCGATCCTCGGCGAGGACCAGGAGGACCTGGTCGACCGGCTGCGCCCCGAGAACGAGGGACTGCGCTACGTCCGTCTCGCCCGCCGGCAGACCCCGCAGGTGTGGAACCAGATCAAGGACCTGAAGACCGCGCTGACGAAGAAGACGGAGACGGACAAGTCCGCGGTCAACGTCCTCGCGGGCGTCTTCGCCGATCCCAGCAGCAAGCGCGTGTACCCGGGCGGCGACCTCGCCGCCGGCATCCTCGGCTGGGTCGGCGCGGACGGCAAGGGCGGCGGCGGCCTGGAACGGAAGCTGAACGACACCCTGGCCGGCAAGGACGGCAAGATCCGCTACGCGCAGTCCGGGGGGCGCCAGGTACCCACCGCCGGTTCCACCGAGACGCCGGCCGTGCCCGGCAGCGACGTCGAGCTCACCATCGACCGCGACATCCAGTGGGCCGCCCAGCACGCCATCAGCGAGCAGGTGAGGAAGTCCAAGGCGGACGGCGGCTACGTCATAGTCCAGGACACGGCCACCGGCGAGATCCTCGCCATGGCCAACTCGCCCGGCTTCGACCCGGGCGACCTCGCCCACGCCGACCCGGACGCGCTGGGCAACGCCGCCCTTCAGGACGCCTTCGAGCCCGGCTCCACCGCCAAGGTGCTGTCGATGGCGGCGGTACTGGAGGAGAACGCCGCCACACCGATGACCCACCTCACCATCCCGAACCGGCTCAAGCGCGGCGACCGGCTCTTCAAGGACGACGTCGACCACCCGACCTGGTACCTCACGCTCAACGGCGTGCTCGCCAAGTCCAGCAACATCGGCACCATCATGGCCACCGGCGAGCTGGGCAGGACGCAGGAGGAGGCCAACAAGGTGCTCTACTCCTACCTGCGCAAGTTCGGCGTGGGCGGTTACAGCGGGCTCGGCTTCCCCGGCGAGACCAAGGGCATCCTGGCGCCGCCCGACCAGTGGTCGACGTCGCAGCAGTACACGATTCCTTTCGGCCAGGGCGTCTCCGTGAACGCGCTGCAGGCGGCCTCCGTGTACTCGACCATCGCCAACGGCGGCGTCCGCGTCGAGCCCACCCTCGTCCGCGGCACCAAGGGGGGCGACGGACGCTTCACGCCGTCCTCCGAGCCCAAGAAGACCCGTGTGATCAGCGAGAAGACGGCGAAGACCCTCGCGCAGATGCTGGAGTCCGTCGTCGACGACGAGGAGGGAACCGGCACCAAGGCCCGCATCCCCGGCTACCGCGTCGCGGGCAAGACGGGCACGGCCAACCGGGTGGATCCGGCCACCGGCAAGTACCGCGGCTACACGTCGTCGTTCGCCGGGTTCGCCCCCGCCGACAAGCCTCGCGTCACCGTCTACTGCGCCATCCAGAACGCCACCGAGGGCAGCTACTTCGGCGGCCAGATCTGCGGCCCCATCTACAAGCAGGTCATGGAGTTCACCCTGAAGACCCTCCAGGTCCCGCCGACCGGGGCCGCCCCCGCGAATCTCCCGGTCACCTTCAAGCCCTGATCCGGACCGACCAGTCCTGACCAGCACCGAGCCAGTACCGAGCCAGCGCCGATTCAGTACCGAGCCACCAGGAACCACCCGTGACGACGATCACCCCCGAGCCCGGGAACCAGAGCACCTCCCCCACCTCACTTCGCCCGGAAGCCGGTACGCCCGGTACGCTCACCGCCGTGCCACACGCTGATCAGTCCCAAACCACCCAGAAGGGCCACCCCGTGACCTATCCGGGACCGCCCCGGCCGGCGCGGATCTCCGCCACACCCCTCGCGGAACTCGCCGGTCAGCTGGGTGTCACCGTGCCGGACAGCGCCGCCCGGGTCACGGGCATCACCCATGACTCGCGCGCCGTCCGCCCCGGTGACCTGTACGCCGCCCTACCCGGAGCCCGTGCCCACGGCGCCGACTTCGTCACCCAGGCCGCAGGCCTCGGCGCCGCCGCCGTGCTGACCGACCCGGCAGGTGCGGAGCGCGTCGCCGCCACCGGCCTGCCGGCGCTCGTCGTCGAGGACCCGCGCGCGCGGATGGGCGAACTGGCGGCCACGATCTACGGCCACCCCGGCCGCGATCTCCTCCAGATCGGTATCACCGGCACCTCCGGCAAGACCACCACCGCCTACCTCGTCGAGGGCGGCCTGCGTACGGTGAAGTCCACCGGGCTCATCGGCACGGTCGAGATGCGCATCGGCGACGAGCGCATCAAGTCCGAGCGCACCACACCCGAGGCCACCGACCTCCAGGCACTGTTCGCGGTGATGCGCGAGCGCGGCACCGAGGCGGTCGCCATGGAGGTCTCCAGCCACGCCCTCGTGCTCGGCCGGGTCGACGCCTGCGTCTTCGACATCGCGGTCTTCACCAACCTCAGCCCGGAGCACATGGAGTTCCACTCCGGCATGGAGGACTACTTCCAGGCGAAGGCGCAGCTGTTCACGCCGGAACGCAGCAGACTCGGCGTGGTCAACGTGGACGACGAGTACGGGCGCCGCCTCGCGAACGAGGCCACCGTCCCGGTCGTCACCTACTCCGCCGAGGGCCACCCGGACGCCGACTGGCGCGCCGACCGGGTCGAGGTCGGCCCGCTGGACTCGACGTTCACCGTGCTCGGCCCGAAGGGCGAGCGGATCGCCGCCAAGTCGCCGCTGGCCGGCCCGTTCAACGTGGCGAACACCCTCGCCGCGATCGTCGCCCTCGCCGCCGCAGGCCTCGACCCGCAGGCCGCCGCCGACGGCATCGCCGCGGTGCCGGGCGTGCCCGGCCGGCTGGAGCGCGTGGACGAGGGACAGCCCTACTTCGCGGTGGTCGACTACGCCCACAAGACCGACGCGGTCGAATCCGTCCTGAAAGCGCTGCGCAAGGTCACCGAGGGCAAGCTGCACGCCGTGCTCGGCTGCGGCGGCGACCGGGACACCACCAAGCGGGAGCCGATGGGCGCCGCCGTGGCCCGGTTCGCCGACACCGCCGTACTGACCTCCGACAACCCCCGCTCCGAGGACCCCCTCGCGATCCTCGCCACCATGCTCCAGGGCGCGGCGTCCGTGCCCGCGTACGAGCGCGGCGAGGTGCAGGTCTTCGAGGACCGGGCCGCCGCGATCGCCGCCGCCGTCGCCCGGGCCGAGCCCGGCGACACCGTGCTGGTGGCGGGCAAGGGGCACGAGCAGGGCCAGGACATCGCCGGGGTGGTCCGTCCCTTCGACGACCGCCAGGTGCTTCGCGAAGCCATCCAGAAGACCCAGGGATGAAATCCCGAATGATCCAGATGATCCAGGGGATGAACTTGTGATCGCCCTCTCTCTCGCCGAGATCGCAGAAGTCGTCGGCGGGCGGATGCATGACATACCGGATCCGTCCGCGCAGGTCACCGGGCCGGTCGTCCGTGACTCCCGGGAAGCGGGGCCCGGCAGCCTCTTCGTCGCCTTCGTCGGCGAGCGGGCGGACGGCCACGACTTCGCGTCGGCGGTCGTCGGGGCGGGCGCGGTGGCCGTTCTCGGCTCCCGCCCCGTCGGCGTGCCCGCGATCGTCGTGGACGACGTCCAGGCCGCTCTCGGTGCCCTGGCCCGGCACGTCGTACGGCGCCTCGGCGCCACCCTCGTGGCGCTCACCGGGTCCGCCGGCAAGACCAGCACCAAGGACCTGATCGCCCAGGTGTTGCGCCGCAAGGCGCCCACGGTGTTCACGCCCGGCTCCATGAACAACGAGGTCGGGCTGCCGCTCACCGCGCTCACCGCCACCGACGAGACGAGGTTCCTCGTCCTGGAGATGGGCGCCCGCGGCATCGGCCACATCCGGTACCTCACCGAACTCACCCCGCCGAAGGTCGGCCTCGTCCTCAACGTCGGCTCGGCGCACATCGGCGAGTTCGGCGGCCGGGAGCAGATCGCCCAGGCCAAGGGCGAACTCGTCGAGGCGCTCCCGGCGGCCGAGGAGGGCGGCACCGCGATCCTCAACGCGGACGACCCGCTCGTACGGGCCATGGCCTCCCGAACGAAGGCGAAGGTGATCCTTTTCGGAGAGTCCGACGAAGCGGACGTCTCCGCCGAGAATGTGCGACTCACGGACAGCGGACAGCCTGCCTTCAGGCTTCACACACCCTCCGGTGCAAGCGATGTGACCATGCGCCTGTACGGTGAGCACCACGTGTCGAACGCGCTCGCCGCGGCCGCCGTCGCCCACGAGTTGGGCATGTCCGCAGACGAGATCGCCACCGCGCTCTCCGAGGCGGGCTCCCTCTCCCGCTGGCGGATGGAGGTCACCGAGCGCCCGGACGGCGTGACGGTCGTCAACGACGCCTACAACGCGAACCCCGAGTCCATGCGAGCCGCCCTGCGCGCGCTCGTGGCGATGGGCAAGGGACGCCGTACGTGGGCGGTGCTCGGTCGGATGGCCGAGCTCGGGGACGAGGCGCTCGCCGAGCACGACGCGGTCGGGCGGCTCGCCGTCCGGCTCAACGTCAGCAAGCTCGTCGCGGTCGGGGGCAGGGAAGCCCGATGGCTGCAACTGGGCGCATATAACGAGGGTTCGTGGGGTGAGGAGTCGGTGCACGTGTCCGACGCACAGGCGGCGGTCGACCTGTTGCGCAGCGAGTTGCGCCCAGGGGACGTCGTGCTCGTGAAGGCGTCCCGTTCGGTAGGTCTGGAGAGCGTCGCCGCGGCGCTGCTGGAGACCGGCGCCGAGGGTGAGGTTGCCGCCCGATGATGAAGCAGATCCTGTTCGCAGGAGTCATTGGCCTGTTCCTGACGCTGGTCGGCACCCCGCTGCTGATCAAGCTCCTGGCCCGCAAGGGCTACGGCCAGTACATCCGTGACGACGGCCCGCGCGAGCACGCCAGCAAGCGCGGTACGCCGACCATGGGTGGTATCGCCTTCATCTTCGCGACGGTCGCCGCGTACTTCCTCGCCAAGGTGATCACCGGCTACCTGGAAGAGCCCGGCGTCGACACCGCGCCGACCTTCTCGGGCCTGCTGGTGCTCGGCCTGATGGTGGGCATGGGCCTGGTCGGCTTCCTCGACGACTACATCAAGATCGTCAAGCGGCGCTCGCTGGGCCTGCGGGCCAAGGCGAAGATGGCCGGCCAGCTGATCGTCGGTATCGCCTTCGCCGTGCTCTCGCTGCAGTTCGCGGACAACCGCGGCAACACCCCGGCCTCCGACAAGCTGTCGTTCATCACCGACTTCGGCTGGTCGCTCGGCCCGGTGCTGTTCGTCATCTGGGCGCTGTTCATGATCCTGGCGATGTCGAACGGCGTGAACCTGACCGACGGTCTGGACGGTCTCGCCACCGGCGCCTCCGTCCTGGTCTTCGGCGCCTACACCTTCATCGGCGTCTGGCAGTTCCAGGAGTCCTGCGCCAACGCGCTGACCCTGACCAACCCCGGCGCCTGCTACGAGGTGAGAGACCCCCTCGACCTGGCTGTGGTCGCCTCCGCGCTGATGGGTTCCTGCCTCGGCTTCCTGTGGTGGAACACCTCGCCGGCCAAGATCTTCATGGGCGACACCGGTTCGCTCGCGCTCGGCGGTGTGCTCGCGGGTCTGGCGATCTGCTCGCGCACCGAACTGCTGATGGCCATCCTCGGCGGCCTGTTCGTCCTGATCACCATGTCGGTGGTCATCCAGGTCGGATCCTTCCGCCTCACCGGCAAGCGGGTCTTCCGAATGGCGCCACTCCAGCACCACTTCGAACTCAAAGGCTGGTCCGAGGTCCTTGTCGTGGTCCGTTTCTGGATCATCCAGGGCATCTGCGTGATCGTCGGACTGGGCCTCTTCTACGCGGGATGGGCAGCGGACAAGTGACCTCCTCCTCGGTGCCTTTCGACTTCCAGGGCAAGCACGTCACCGTCGCCGGCCTCGGCGTCTCCGGTGTCCCGGCGGCCAGGGTCCTGCACGGTCTGGGCGCGCGCGTCACCGTCGTCAACGACGGCGACGACGAGCGCGCGCGGGCGCAGGCGGCCGAGCTGGAGGCGCTCGGCGTCACCGTTCGCCTCGGTACTGCGTCCGTCGGCGGCTCCGCCGCGGACGCGACCCTGCCCGAGGGCACCGAGCTGATCGTCACCGCGCCCGGCTGGAAGCCGGACAAGCCGCTGTTCGCGGCGGCGCGCGAAGCAGGCGTCCCCGTCTGGGGCGACGTCGAACTGGCCTGGCGCCTGCGCGGCCTCGACGGGAGGAAAGCGGCGCCCTGGCTGGCGGTCACCGGCACCAACGGCAAGACCACCACCGTCCAGATGCTGGCGTCGATCCTGAAGGCCGCGGGCCTGCGCACCGCGGCCGTCGGCAACATCGGCGTCTCCCTGCTGGACGCCGTCACCGGCGACCAGGAGTACGACGTACTGGCAGTGGAGCTGTCCAGCTACCAGCTCCACTGGGCGCCCTCCCTGCGCGCCCACTCGGCCGCCGTGCTCAACCTCGCCCCCGACCACCTCGACTGGCACGGCTCGATGGAGGCCTACGCCGCCGACAAGGGCCGTATCTACGAGGGCAATCACGTCGCCTGCGTCTACAACGCGGACGCCACCGCCAAGCCGTCCACCGAGGACCTGGTCCGCGAGGCCGACGTCGAGGAGGGCTGCCGGGCCATCGGCTTCACCCTGGGCACCCCCGGCCCCTCCCAACTCGGCGTCGTGGAGGGCATCCTCGTCGACCGCGCCTTCGTGGAGAACCGGCAGAAGAACGCCCAGGAGCTCGCCGAGGTCTCCGACATCGACCCGCCGGCCCCGCACAACATCGCCAACGCCCTTGCCGCGGCGGCCCTCGCCCGCGCCTACGGGGTGTCCGCCGCCGCCGTACGGGACGGGCTGCGCGCCTTCACGCCCGACGCCCACCGCATCGCGCACGTCGCCGACGTCGACGGCGTGGCGTACGTGGACGATTCCAAGGCCACCAACACCCACGCCACCGAGGCCTCCTTGGCGGCGTACGACTCGATCGTCTGGATCGCCGGCGGGCTGGCCAAGGGCGCGACCTTCGACGAGCTGGTCACCGGGGCGGCCGAGCGGCTGCGCGGGGCGGTACTGATCGGCGCCGACCGCGCCCTGATCCGCGAAGCCCTGGCGCGACACGCCCCCGAGGTACCCGTGGTCGACCTCGACCGGACCGACACTGGGGCGATGCTCCAGGCCGTCCAGGAGGCCCAGCGGCTCGCCAGGCCCGGCGACACGGTCCTGCTGGCACCGGCCTGTGCCTCCATGGACATGTTCACCAACTACAACAAGCGCGGCGACGCGTTCGCGGAGGCCGTTCGCGAACTCGGCGCCTGACCCGGCAGCCTCCTGCGCCGGGTGACCTCGGGAAGACGCGTGGGACGGTCCATGCCGACGTACAGCGGAGGCCGCGATGCCGGGTAGTCCCCAGAGCCGTACCGGACGTCCGCCCGTACAGCGGACCGTCAAGCGACCCGCCACGCCGGGGCCGCGGCGCGAGAACCCCGCGCTCCGCCTCTACCACCGCCTCCGCCGTGCCTGGGACCGGCCGCTGACCGCGTATTACCTGATCTCCGGCGGCAGCGCGCTGATCACCGTGCTCGGTCTGGTGATGGTCTACTCGGCCTCCCAGATCACCGCGCTCCAGCTGTCGCTGCCGGGGTCGTACTTCTTCCGCAAGCAGGCCCTGGCCGCGCTGATCGGCGCCGGGCTGCTGGTGGCCGCCATGAAGATGCCGGTGAAGCTGCACCGGGCGCTGGCCTACCCGATCCTCGCCGGTGCCGTCTTCCTGATGATCCTCGTGCAGGTGCCGGGGATAGGGATGGCGGTCAACGGCAACCAGAACTGGATCTCGCTGGGCGGCTCCTTCCAGATCCAGCCCAGCGAGTTCGGCAAGCTGGCCCTGGTGCTGTGGGGCGCGGACCTGCTGGCCCGCAAGCAGGACAAGAGACTGCTGACGCAGTGGAAGCACATGCTGGTGCCGCTGGTGCCGGCCGCGTTCATGCTGCTCGGGCTGATCATGCTCGGCGGTGACATGGGTACGGCGATCATCCTGACGGCGATCCTGTTCGGTCTGCTCTGGCTCGCCGGCGCGCCCACGCGGTTGTTCGCGGGTGTGCTCTCGATCGCCGTGCTGCTCGGCTTCATCCTCATCAAGACCAGCCCCAACCGTATGGCCCGGCTCGGCTGTCTGTTCGCCGCCGACCCCGGTCCGAACGACTCGTGCTGGCAGGCCGTGCACGGCATCTACGCCCTCGCCTCGGGCGGGCTGTTCGGTTCCGGGCTCGGGGCGAGTGTGGAGAAATGGGGCCAACTCCCCGAGGCGCACACCGACTTCATCTTCGCCGTCACCGGTGAGGAACTGGGCCTGGCGGGGACGCTGTCGGTGCTCGCCCTGTTCGCGGCTCTAGGCTATGCGGGTATCCGCGTGGCCGGACGCACGGAGGACCCCTTCGTGAGGTATGCCGCGGGAGGCGTGACCACCTGGATCACGGCCCAGGCCGTGATCAACATCGGTGCGGTCCTCGGGCTGCTGCCGATCGCCGGTGTCCCCCTCCCGCTGTTCTCCTACGGGGGTTCCGCCCTGCTGCCGACCATGTTCGCCATCGGACTGCTCATCGCCTTCGCGCGCGAGGAGCCCGGTGCGCGGGCGGCGCTTGCGCTGCGGCAACCTCGCTTTGGTAGAAAGCGGGGAGCCGGGGGTACCGGCTCCAAGCGGAGCCCCCGGAGTTGGAACACGATGCGACGGCGTGCCTCGGTGGCGCGTTCGTCCGGAGAGCGGTGAATTTCGGTGCATGTCGTACTCGCCGGCGGAGGAACCGCGGGCCACATCGAGCCCGCGCTCGCCCTCGCGGACGCCCTGCGCAGGCAGGATCCGACCGTGGGGATCACGGCCCTGGGCACGGAACGCGGCCTCGAGACCCGCCTCGTACCCGAGCGCGGGTACGAACTGGCGCTGATCCCGGCCGTACCGCTGCCGCGCAAGCCCACCCCCGAACTGATCACCGTCCCGGGCCGGCTGCGCGGCACCATCAAGGCGACCGAGCAGATCCTGGAGCGCACCAAGGCGGACGCCGTGGTCGGCTTCGGCGGCTACGTGGCCCTGCCCGGCTACCTCGCGGCCAAGCGGCTCGGCGTGCCGATCATCATCCACGAGGCCAACGCCCGCCCGGGCCTGGCCAACAAGATCGGCTCGCGGTACGCCGCGCAGGTCGCCGTCTCCACCCCCGACAGCAAGCTGCGCAACGCCCGCTACATCGGCATCCCGCTGCGCCGCTCCATCGCCACCCTCGACCGGGCCGCCGTGCGCCCCGAGGCCCGGGCGGCGTTCGGGCTGGACCCCAACCTGCCGACGCTGCTGGTCACCGGCGGCTCGCAGGGCGCCCGGCGGCTCAACGAGGTGATCCAGCAGGTCGCCCCCTGGCTCCAGCAGTCGGGCATCCAGATCCTGCACGCGGTCGGCCCGAAGAACGAACTGCCGCAGGTACACCAGATGCCGGGGATGCCCCCGTACATCCCGGTAAGTTACCTGGACCGGATGGACCTCGCGTACGCCGCGGCCGACATGATGCTGTGCCGCGCGGGCGCGATGACCGTCGCCGAACTCTCCGCCGTCGGGCTCCCGGCCGCCTACGTTCCGCTGCCCATCGGCAACGGCGAACAGCGGCTCAACGCCCAGCCGGTGGTCAAGGCGGGCGGCGGACTGCTGGTGGACGACGCGGAACTGACGCCCGAGTGGCTGCAGCACAACGTCCTGCCCGTGCTCGCCGACCCGCACAAGCTGTACGAGATGTCCCGTGCCGCCGCCGAGTTCGGCCGCCGGGACGCCGACGACCTGCTCGTCGGCATGGTGTACGAGGCGATCGCCGCCCGTGCGCGCCGCTAGTCAGGAATGACGGAGGGCAGGGAGCGTGGCCGGACCGACCACCGCCGAGCGCGGTGTACGCCAGCAGAAGTCGTCCGGCCCGCCCCGGGCGCGGCGGTTCGGCCCGCCCCGCCTTCGTACGATCATCATCCTGGTCATCGCCCTCGTGTTCGCCGCGGGCGGGACCGTCTGGCTGCTCTACGGCTCCAACTGGACGCGCGTGGAGAACGTGTCGGTCTCGGGGACCCGTGTCCTGACACCCGCACAGGTGCGTGAGGCCGCCGACGTGCCCGTCGGTGACCCGCTGGTCTCCGTCGACACCGGGGCACTCGAGGCGCGGCTGCGACGGGAATTGCCCCGTATCGACGAGGTGGGCGTGGAACGTTCCTGGCCGCACGGAATCGTGCTGAAAGTGACGGAGCGTACCCCGGTCCTGATTGCCCAAAAGGGAAGAAAGTTCGTGGAAGTGGACGACGAAGGCGTCCGTTTCGCCACGGTGTCCCGGGCGCCGAAAGGCGTTCCCGCACTGAAATTGGAGCCCGCCCGTTCCGGAACGACGGCGGCGAGTCTGCGCCGATTCGACGAGGACCGTCTGGTCCGCGAGGCGGTGCGGGTCGCCGGCCGCCTTCCGGACGCGGTCGCGAAGGACGTACGGGTCGTCAAGGTCCGTACCTACGACGACATCTCGCTGGAGCTGAGCGGTGACCGGACCGTGGCGTGGGGAAGCGGTGAACTGGGCTCGCGGAAGGCGCGGGTGCTCACCGCGCTGATGAAAGCGACGCCCGACGCGCGGCACTTCGACGTAAGTGTCCCCACCGCCCCGGCGTCATCAGGGAGTTGACGGGTATACGTGCAGGCCAGCACCCTGGTTGGGCAGCGCTACGGCTGATCACATAGGGTGAAAAGAAAAACGGGAGGTTCGGCGTGTTCGTTGAACGTGCGCCACTTGTCGACTTAGTGTCCTGTTCGGAAGACTCCAAGGAACGGACACACTGGTAACCCTAAACTTCAGCGTTAGGGTTCGGGTCGGCGCTACGGACCGTCCCAATCGGCATCAGTCGTCGCTCGCGGGGGAGCAGTGCCCCGACGGTCCGACGACACGTAACTCGAGGCGAGAGGCCTTCGACGTGGCAGCACCGCAGAACTACCTCGCAGTCATCAAAGTCATCGGTGTCGGCGGCGGTGGTGTCAATGCCATCAACCGGATGATCGAGGTCGGTCTCAAGGGCGTCGAGTTCATCGCCATCAACACCGACGCGCAAGCTCTGTTGATGAGCGACGCCGACGTCAAACTCGACGTCGGCCGCGAACTCACCCGCGGACTCGGCGCCGGAGCCAACCCGGCCGTCGGCCGCAAGGCCGCCGAGGACCACCGCGAGGAGATCGAGGAGGTCCTCAAGGGGGCCGACATGGTCTTCGTGACGGCCGGTGAAGGCGGCGGCACCGGCACCGGCGGCGCGCCCGTCGTGGCCAACATCGCCCGCTCGCTGGGCGCCCTCACCATCGGCGTGGTCACGCGCCCGTTCACCTTCGAGGGACGGCGCCGCGCCAACCAGGCCGAGGACGGCATCGCCGAACTCCGCGAAGAGGTCGACACCCTCATCGTCATCCCCAACGACCGGCTGCTGTCCATCTCGGACCGCCAGGTCAGCGTGCTCGACGCGTTCAAGTCCGCCGACCAGGTGCTGCTCTCCGGTGTGCAGGGCATCACCGACCTCATCACCACGCCCGGCCTGATCAACCTGGACTTCGCCGACGTGAAGTCGGTCATGTCCGAGGCCGGTTCCGCCCTCATGGGCATCGGCTCGGCCCGCGGCGACGACCGCGCGGTGGCCGCGGCGGAGATGGCGATCTCCTCGCCGCTGCTGGAAGCCTCCATCGACGGCGCCCGCGGCGTACTGCTCTCCATCTCCGGCGGTTCCGATCTCGGCCTGTTCGAGATCAACGAGGCCGCCCAGCTGGTCAGTGAGGCCGCCCACCCCGAGGCCAACATCATCTTCGGCGCGGTCATCGACGACGCCCTGGGTGACGAGGTCCGGGTCACCGTGATCGCGGCCGGCTTCGACGGCGGCCAGCCGCCGTCCAAGCGGGACAACGTCCTCGGCGCCTCCTCCGCCAAGCGCGAGGAGCCCACCCCGGTACGGCAGAGCGAGAGCCGTCCGTCCTTCGGCTCGCTCGGCAGCGTCAAGCCGAAGGAGGACCCGGAGCCGGCCCCGGTGCCGGAGCCGGTGAGCGACCTGCCGCCGGTCTCCCCGCCGCCGGTCCCGCCGTCCCGGACCTACTCGGACAGCGCCGCCGAGGAACTGGACGTGCCGGACTTCCTGAAGTGATAGGACAGCGCGACACCGTGAACGGCGCGCACTTCGGCTTCACCGACCGGTGGGGCGGAGTGAGCGCCGTTCCGTACGAGGAGCTCAACCTCGGCGGCGCGGTCGGTGACGACCCCGGCGCCGTCACGGCCAACCGGGAGCTGGCGGCCAGGTCACTGGGCGTCGCCGCGGCCCGGGTGGTCTGGATGAACCAGGTGCACGGTGCCGACGTCGCCGTGGTCGACGGACCCCGGGGGGACGACCCGGTTCCGCGGGTCGACGCGATCGTCACCGCCGAACGCGGTCTCGCTCTCGCCGTACTCACCGCCGACTGCGTGCCCGTCCTGCTGGCCGACCCCGTCGCCGGCGTCGCCGCCGCGGCCCACGCGGGCCGGCCCGGCCTGGTCGCCGGGGTCGTCCCCGCCGCCGTACGGGCCATGACGGAACGCGGCGCAGACCCGGCCCGGATCATCGCCCGCACCGGACCCGCCGTGTGCGGCCGGTGCTACGAGGTGCCGGAGCGGATGCGGGCCGAGGTCGCCGACGCCGAACCGGCGGCGTACGCCGAGACGAGCTGGGGCACACCGGCGGTCGATGTGAGCGCCGGCGTGCACGCACAGCTCGAACGCCTCGGGGTGCGCGACCGGGCGCAGTCGCCGGTGTGCACCCTGGAGTCGAAGGACCACTTCTCGTACCGACGCGACCGCACCACAGGGCGGCTCGCGGGCTATGTCTGGCTGGACTGATGGGGCATGACGGACCGTAAGCAGGAACTCGCCGCGAATCTGGCGAAAGTGGAGGAGCGCATCGCCGCCGCCTGCGCGGCCGCGGGGCGCCGCCGCGACGAGGTGACCCTGATCGTGGTCACCAAGACCTATCCGGCGGACGATGTGCGCCTCCTTGCCGGACTCGGTGTGCGTCATGTCGCCGAGAACCGCGACCAGGACGCGGCACCCAAGGCCGCCGCATGCTCGGATCTGCCGCTTTCGTGGCATTTCGTCGGTCAGTTGCAGACCAACAAAGTACGGTCCGTGGTCGGCTACGCGGACGTCGTGCAGTCCATCGACCGGGCCAGGCTCGTCACGGCACTGTCCAAGGAAGCCGTGCGGGCCGGGCGTGAGGTGGGCTGCCTGCTCCAGGTCGCGCTCGACGCGGGAGAGGGTGGGCGAGGTGAGCGCGGTGGCGTCTCGCCCGCGGGAATCGAAGAGTTGGCCGACCTGGTCGCCGGATCGGAGGGGCTGCGGCTCGACGGACTGATGACCGTCGCCCCGCTCACCGGCGAATACGCGGGACGCCGACAGGCCGCCTTCGAGCGCCTCATGGATTTGTCGACCTACGTGCGCCGAACCCATCCGGCTGCGAACATGGTCTCCGCAGGGATGAGTGCGGACCTCGAAGAGGCCGTGGCCGCCGGAGCGACACATGTGCGCGTCGGCAGTGCGGTACTCGGAGTCCGCCCCGGGCTCGGGTAACGTCGCCAAGAAGTCGGACCACAGCAGAAAATATGGTCATTACCGCCGAAAGGCGGACGCAACGACCTCGTGGATCGCGGGCATTTGGCAGTCGTCAGCCGATCCACCACAGAGCGGAGGACTCAGAGCATGGCCGGCGCGATGCGCAAGATGGCGGTCTACCTCGGCCTCGTGGAGGACGATGGGTACGACGGCCGGGGGTTCGACCCCGACGACGACTTCGAACCGGAACTGGACCCGGAGCCCGAGCGGGACCACCGGCGGCACGAGCCGGCGCACCAGCCGCACGGTTCGCATCAGCCCCTGAGGGATGAAGAGGTGCGAGTCGTACAGCCGCCCGCGCAGCGCGAGCCGGTGCCCCGTGCCACTTCGCTCGCGGCGGAATCGGGCCGCCCGGCGCGTATCGCGCCCGTGGCATCCATCACACAAGAACGCGCAAGCCTGGAAAAGAGCGCACCGGTCATCATGCCCAAGGTCGTGTCCGAACGAGAGCCCTACCGGATCACCACACTTCACCCCCGGACCTACAACGAGGCCCGTACCATCGGGGAACACTTCCGTGAGGGCACGCCGGTGATCATGAATCTCACTGAGATGGATGACACAGATGCGAAGCGACTTGTCGACTTTGCGGCCGGTTTGGTGTTTGGTCTTCACGGCAGTATCGAGCGGGTGACGCAGAAGGTGTTCCTGCTGTCTCCTGCTAACGTCGATGTCACGGCGGAGGACAAGGCCCGCATCGCAGAGGGCGGGTTCTTCAACCAGAGCTGAGACGCACCACCGGTACAGAGCAAGAACGCGGATCCGACAACGGGTCCGAGAGATGGTTCAGGGGAGAGGGAAGCACAGGTCATGAGCGTGGTCCTGGATGTCGTCTACATCGCGCTGATGTGCTTCCTCATCGTGCTCATCTTCCGGTTGGTCATGGACTACGTCTTCCAGTTCGCCCGCTCGTGGCAACCCGGCAAGGCGATGGTGGTCG
Source organism: Streptomyces sp. NPDC017890 (assembly GCF_044328675.1). NCBI lineage: Bacteria > Bacillati > Actinomycetota > Actinomycetes > Kitasatosporales > Streptomycetaceae > Streptomyces > Streptomyces sp. NPDC017890. Next base: position 197,534 of record NZ_JBIRHU010000011.1, on the reverse strand, counting down.
TTCTCGAGGCCACCTACACTGTCACCGATCCACCGTTGAAGCTTCTGCGGCGGTTCATCCCGCCGCTGCGTCTCGGGGGCGTGGCGCTCGACCTGTCCTTCTTCGTACTGATGATCATCGTCTACATCCTGATCTCGATCGTGAGCCGGCTGTGATCGATGAGAGAGATACGGGCTTGCCGAATGCCGACGACAACGTTGAGGTGAAGAGATGCCGTTGACCCCCGAGGACGTGCGGAACAAGCAGTTCACGACCGTCCGCCTCCGAGAAGGCTATGACGAGGACGAGGTCGATGCCTTCCTCGACGAGGTCGAAGCCGAACTGACCCGACTGCTCCGCGAGAACGAGGACCTGCGCGCCAAACTGGCCGCGGCGACGCGCGCGGCTGCGCAGAACCAGCAGAACATGCGCAAGCCCCCGGAACCGCCGCAGGATCAGCAGCACCAGCAGCAGGGCCCGCCCCAGCAGGGCGGTATGCCGCAGCAGGGCATGCGAGGTCCCGGCGCTCCGGTGCCCGCCGGCATATCGGGCCCGCCGCAGCAGCAGATGGGTGGCCCCATGGGTGGCCCGCCCCAGCTGCCGAGCGGTGCCCCGCAGCTGCCCGCCGGCCCCGGCGGACAGGGTGGCCCGCAGGGTCCCGGCCCGATGGGCCAGGGTCCGGGGCCGATGGGCCAGGGCGGCCCCGGCCCGATGCAGGGCCAGATGGGCCCCGGCCCGATGGGCGGCCCCATGGGCGGTCCGCAGGGTCACGGCGGCCCCGGTGGCCCCGGTGGCATGCCCGGTCAGGGCGGCCCCGGTGGCGACAGCGCCGCCCGTGTCCTGTCGCTGGCCCAGCAGACCGCCGACCAGGCGATCGCCGAGGCCCGTTCCGAGGCCAACAAGATCGTCGGCGAGGCGCGTTCGCGTGCCGAGGGTCTGGAGCGGGACGCCCGTGCCAAGGCCGACGCCCTGGAGCGGGACGCGCAGGAGAAGCACCGCGTCGCGATGGGCTCCCTGGAGTCCGCCCGCGCCACGCTGGAGCGCAAGGTCGAGGACCTGCGCGGCTTCGAGCGCGAGTACCGGACGCGGCTGAAGTCGTACCTGGAGTCGCAGCTGCGTCAGCTGGAGACCCAGGCGGACGACTCGCTCGCCCCGCCGCGTACTCCCGCGACGGCCTCCCTGCCGCCGTCCCCGGCGCCTTCCATGGCACCGGCCGGCGCGAGTGCCCCGTCGTACGGCGGCGGCAACCAGTCGATGGGCAGCGGGCCGAGCCAGTCCGGTCCGTCCTACAGCGGTCAGCAGCAGATGTCGCCGGCGATGACCCAGCCGATGGCTCCGGTACGGCCGCAGGGCCCGTCGCCGATGGGGCAGGCGCCTTCGCCGATGAGGGGCTTCCTGATCGACGAGGACGACAACTGACAGGTTGACGAACGGTAGTACGGCGTAGCAGCCGACAGCGTTCAGGGCGGGCCCCGGGTTTCTGACCCGGGGCCCGCCCTCGTGTGTGGTGCGGGTGCTGTGGGTGCTGGGCGAGGGGATGCTGTCGCAGCCCGGCGTTGCGAGGTGCCGCTGCGCCCACCCGTGCCGCCCCAGCTGCACGACTGCCCGCAGCCACGCGAAAGGCCCGCTTCCCCGTCGGGGGAGGCGGGCCTCTCGGTGATCGTCTCGGTTACGCCTTCCGCAGCCGGAACGTCAGGGACAGCCCCTCGTCCGTGAACGGCTCCCCGTACGTGTCGTCCGCCTCACCCTGCGCGAAGTCCGTCGCGAGGACCTCGTCGGCGATCAGGCCCGAGTGGCCGGTCAGGGCGGCGATCGTCGCCGGGTCCGTGGCCGTCCAGCGCAGCGCGATCCGGTCGGCGACGTCGAGGCCGCTGTTCTTGCGGGCCTCCTGGATCAGGCGGATCGCGTCACGAGCGAGGCCCGCGCGGCGGAGCTCCTCCGTGATCTCCAGGTCCAGCGCCACCGTCGCGCCCGAGTCGGAGGCGACCGACCAGCCCTCGCGCGGCGTCTCGGTGATGATCACCTCGTCGGGGGCGAGGGCGATCGCCTCGCCGTCGACCTCCACCGACGCCGTGCCCTCGCGCAGGGCGAGGGAGAGCGCCGCGGCGTCCGCGTTCGCGACGGCCTTCGCGACGTCCTGGACGCGCTTGCCGAACCGCTTGCCCAGCGCACGGAAGTTGGCCTTCGCGGTCGTGTCGACCAGGGAGCCGCCGACCTCGCTCAGCGACGCGAGGGACTCGACGTTCAGCTCCTCCGTGATCTGCGAGTGCAGCTCGGGGGTGAGCGCGTCGAAGCCCGCCACCGCGATCAGCGCGCGCCGGAGCGGCTGCCGGGTCTTGACGCCCGACTCCGCGCGCGTGGCACGGCCCAGCTCCACCAGGCGGCGGACCAGCACCATCTGCTTCGACAGCTCCGGGTCGATCGCCGACAGGTCCGCCTCAGGCCAGGAGGACAGGTGCACGGACTCGGGGGCGCCCGGGGTGACCGGCACGACCAGGTCCTGCCAGACCCGCTCGGTGATGAACGGGGTCAGCGGGGCCATGAGCTTGGTGACCGTCTCGACGACCTCGTGCAGCGTGCGCAGCGCCGCCTTGTCGCCCTGCCAGAAGCGGCGCCGGGAGCGGCGTACGTACCAGTTGGACAGGTCGTCGACGAACGCGGACAGCAGCTTGCCGGCGCGCTGTGTGTCGTAGGCGTCCAGCGCCTGCGTGACCTGGTCGGTGAGGGCGTGCAGTTCGGAGAGCAGCCAGCGGTCCAGGACCGGGCGCTCGGCGGGCTCCGGGTCGGCCCCGCTCGGGGCCCAGCCCGAGGTGCGGGCGTACAGGGCCTGGAAGGCGACCGTGTTCCAGTAGGTGAGGAGCGTCTTGCGGACGACCTCCTGGATGGTGCCGTGGCCGACGCGGCGGGCCGCCCACGGGGAGCCGCCGGCCGCCATGAACCAGCGGACCGCGTCCGCGCCGTGCCGGTCCATCAGCGGGATCGGGTCCAGGGTGTTGCCCAGGTGCTTGGACATCTTGCGGCCGTCCTCGGCGAGGATGTGGCCGAGGCAGACGACGTTCTCGTACGAGGACTTGTCGAAGACCAGGGTGCCGACGGCCATCAGCGTGTAGAACCAGCCGCGGGTCTGGTCGATGGCCTCGGAGATGAACTGCGCCGGGTAGCGGGACTCGAACAGTTCCTTGTTCTTGTGCGGGTAGCCCCACTGCGCGAACGGCATCGAACCCGAGTCGTACCAGGCGTCGATGACCTCCGGCACGCGCGTGGCCGCCTTGCCGCACCCGTCCTGCGGGCAGGCGAAGGTGACCTCGTCGATGTACGGGCGGTGCGGGTCCAGGGCGGACTGGTCGGTGCCGGTCAGCTCGGTGAGTTCGGCGCGGGAGCCGGCGACCGTGAGGTGGTCGTCCTCGCAGCGCCAGATGGGCAGCGGGGTGCCCCAGTAGCGGTTGCGGGAGAGGGCCCAGTCGATGTTGTTGTTCAGCCAGTCGCCGTACCGGCCGTGCTTGACCGCGTCCGGGAACCAGTTGGTCTTCTCGTTCTCCGCCAGGAGGCGGTCCTTGATCGCCGTGGTGCGGATGTACCAGGAGGGCTGCGCGTAGTACAGCAGCGCGGTGTGGCAGCGCCAGCAGTGCGGGTAGCTGTGCTCGTACGGGATGTGCTTGAAGAGCAGGCCCCGGGTGTCCAGGTCCTCGGTCAGCTTCTCGTCGGCCTTCTTGAAGAAGACGCCGCCGACCAGGGGGACGTCCTCCTCGAAGGTGCCGTCCGGGCGGACCGGGTTGACCACCGGCATGCCGTAGGAGCGGCAGACCTTGAGGTCGTCCTCGCCGAAGGCGGGGGACTGGTGGACCAGACCCGTGCCGTCCTCGGTGGTGACGTAGTCGGCGTTCACCACGTAGTGCGCCGGCGCCGAGCTGTGCCCGTCGGCTGCCTCGCCGGCGCTCGGGAACTCGACCAGCTCGAAGGGCCGCTGGTACCTCCAGCGTTCCATCTCGGCGCCGGTGAAGGACTGCCCGGTGGCCTCCCAGCCCTCGCCGAGGGCCTTCTCCACCAGCGGCTCGGCGACGACCAGCTTCTCCTCGCCGTCGGTCGCGACGACGTAGGTGACGTCGGGGTGCGCGGCGACCGCGGTGTTGGACACCAGGGTCCAGGGCGTGGTCGTCCAGATCAGGAGCGCGGCCTCGCCGGCGAGCGGGCCGGAGGTCAGCGGGAAGCGCACGAAGACGGACGGGTCGACGACCGTCTCGTAGCCCTGCGCCAGCTCGTGGTCGGACAGGCCGGTGCCGCAGCGGGGGCACCAGGGGGCGACGCGGTGGTCCTGGACCAGCAGGCCCTTGCCGAAGATCTCCTTCAGCGACCACCAGACGGACTCGATGTACTCCGGGTCCATCGTGCGGTACGGGTCCTGGAGGTCGGCCCAGTAGCCCATGCGGGTGGTGAGCTCTTCGAAGGCATCGGTGTGGCGGGTCACCGACTCGCGGCACTTGGCGTTGAACTCGGCGATGCCGTACGCCTCGATGTCCTGCTTGCCGGAGAAGCCGAGCTCCTTCTCCACCGCCAGCTCGACCGGCAGGCCGTGGCAGTCCCAGCCGGCCTTGCGGCCCACGTGGTACCCGCGCATGGTGCGGAAGCGGGGGAAGACGTCCTTGAAGACGCGTGCCTCGATGTGGTGGGCGCCCGGCATGCCGTTGGCGGTGGGCGGGCCCTCGTAGAACACCCACTCGGGGCGGCCCTCGGACTGCTCCAGGCTCTTGGCGAAGATCTTCTGCTCGCGCCAGAAGTCGAGCACCGCGTGTTCGAGCGCGGGCAGGTCGACCTGGGCGGGCACCTGGCGGTACTGCGGCTGCGTATTCAACGAGCTTCCTCCGGCGGACGTGCTGCCTTCCGTCGGAGGGACGAGAGCCGTGCTCCCGCGGTACCACCCTCCTTGGCCCTCCGGTGCTTCGTGTGCGCCGGTGAGCCCCCTCATTGGGGTCGCGAGCCGGTTCTACTCGCCGTGACCGTCCGGTCACGGCTTTCCTCCGGCGGCTCCGGGGTGATCTTCACGTCGCGCTCGCCCCCGGGCTCACACCGTCCCCGGGTCGCTCTGGGCTGCGTACGCCGCTACTCGTCCCCATCCACGCTTTTCGCTGCGCCCAGTGTACGGCGCCGCGGGGACAGCGGCCGACCGGTTTTGTCACCTGGGGGAGCGGGGGCGCCGTACGGTCTCCGGACGCCCGGGCGTGACCCGAATGCCGTCGTCGGGCGTCCGGCTCCCGGGCGGCCCGGCGGGCTCCGTCCCGGCGGATTACCCGGCGGGGAGCTGGGCACAACGCATGCATGCTCACCGCGCGGCGCGCGGTGGGCCGGCGAATCGGGCGGCGTGCCCCGTTGCCGCGGGACCCGAGTCGATTTATCGTCCCAGCACGATTCGCGCGCAAGATCACAATATGTGAAGGGGCCGCGGCCATGGTGGCGAAGAAGACCGCCGTACAGCAGTCGGAGGCGACTGCGAAGAAGTCCGCTGCCGAGAAGGCGACGGCCGCCGAGAAGACGCCGCCCGCGAAGAAGACGCCGCCCGCGAAGAAGACCACCGGGAGGAAGACCGCCGCGCAGGAGAGCACCGCGGGGGACGGCCCGGCGGAGAAGCCCGCGGCGAGGCGGCAGGGCGCGGCGGGGAAGACCGCGGCCGGGAAGACCGCGGCGAAAAAGAGCACGGCGAAGAAGAGCACGGCGAAGAAAGTGGGCGCGGCCGAGGCCGCGGAGCAGACGGGAGCCACGACGGTGGTTGCGAAGAAGACTCCTGGCACGGCCACGGCGGCCAAGTCCGCCGTTCCCAAGGCCCGCGACGCCGCGGACCCCGGCGACCTCGCGGTCCGTCCCGGAGAGGAGCCCTGGACCCCGGAAGAGGCCGAGGCGGCGCGCGGGGAGCTGCAGTCCGAGGCCGACCGGCTGCGCACCGAGATCGACTCCTCCGAGCGGTCGCTGCAGGGCATGATGCGCGACTCCGGGGACGGCGCGGGCGACGACGAGGCGGACACCGGCAGCAAGAACATCACGCGCGAGCACGAACTGGCGCTGGCCGCCACCGCGCGCGAGGTGCTCACCCAGACCGAGCGCGCCCTGGAACGCCTGGACGCGGGCACCTACGGCCTGTGCGAGAACTGCGGCAACCCCATCGGCAAGGCGCGCATGCAGGCCTTCCCGAGGGCCACCCTGTGCGTCGAGTGCAAGCAGAAGCAGGAGCGCCGGTACTGAGCAGGTAGGGGAGGGAAGGCGTGCCGTACCCTCGTCCTCAGTCAGGTACCTAGGTTGAGGGACTCACGTGGCAGAGGCGGAGCGCATCATCGGTACGCCGGACACCCCGGACGCGGCCGGGGACGGGCAGGAGCGGCCCGACGCCGAGCAGGAGCAGCCCCCGGAGCGCCCCCGGGGCAAGCGGCGGATCGCCGTGCTCTTCGCGGTCGCCGCGTTCGCGTATCTCCTCGACCTGGTCAGCAAGATGATCGTGGTCGCCGAGCTGGAGCACCAGGAGCCCATCGAGATCGTCGGGGACTGGCTGCGGTTCGTGGCCATCCGCAACGCGGGCGCGGCCTTCGGCATCGGCGAGGCCTTCACCGTGATCTTCACGGTGATCGCGGCGGCCGTGATCGTCGTGATCGCCCGCCTCGCGCGCAAGCTCTACAGCCTGCCGTGGGCGGTCGCGCTCGGCATGCTGCTCGGCGGCGCCCTCGGCAACCTCACCGACCGGATCTTCCGCGCGCCCGGCGTCTTCGAGGGCGCGGTCGTGGACTTCATCGCGCCCAAGCACTTCGCCGTCTTCAACCTCGCCGACTCGGCGATCGTCTGCGGCGGCATCCTGATCGTGATCCTCTCCTTCCGGGGCCTCGACCCGGACGGGACCGTCCACAAGGACTGAGCGCGCGGTCGGGAGTGTCCGACCCGTCCGGCATACTCGACGGGGTGAGCACGATTCCCGAGATCCGTACCCTGCCCGTGCCCGACGGCCTGGAGGGCGAGCGCGTCGACGCCGCCATCTCCCGCATGTTCGGCTTTTCCCGTACCAAGGCCGCGGAGCTCGCCGCGGCGGGCAAGGTGCAGGTCGACGGATCGGTGGTCGGCAAGTCCGAGCGCGTCCACGGCGGCGCCTGGCTCGAGGTCGAGATGCCGCAGGCGCCCGCGCCGGTGCAGGTGGTCGCCGAGCCCGTCGAGGGCATGGAGATCGTGCACGACGACGACGACGTGGTCGTGATCGTCAAGCCGGTGGGCGTCGCCGCCCACCCGTCCCCGGGCTGGAGCGGCCCGACCGTCATCGGCGGACTGGCCGCCGCCGGGTACCGCATCTCCACCTCGGGCGCCGCCGAGCGGCAGGGCATCGTGCACCGCCTCGACGTGGGCACCTCCGGCCTGATGGCGGTGGCCAAGTCGGAGCGGGCGTACACCTCGCTCAAGCGCCAGTTCAAGGAGCGCACGGTCGACAAGCGCTACCACACGCTCGTCCAGGGCCACCCCGACCCGACCAGCGGCACCATCGACGCCCCCATCGGCCGCCACCCCCAGCACGACTACAAGTGGGCCGTCACCGCCGAGGGCAAGCCCTCCGTCACGCACTACGACCTCATCGAGGCCTTCCGCGCCGCCTCCCTGCTCGACGTGAAGCTGGAGACCGGCCGCACCCACCAGATCCGCGTCCACATGGCCGCCCACCGCCACCCCTGCGTCGGCGACCTGACCTACGGCGCCGACCCCACGCTCGCCAAGCGGCTGCGCCTCACCCGCCAGTGGCTGCACGCCGTACGCCTCGGCTTCGAGCACCCCGGCGACGGACAGTGGGTCGAGTACGCCAGCGACTACCCGGAGGACCTCCAGCAGGCCTTGGACCTGGTCCGCGAGGAGACCTACGGATGAGCGCCCCGGACCGGGCACCGTCGTACGAGGTGCGGGTCGCCGAGGGCCCCGGCGACCGGGAGGCGTGCTTCGCGGTGCGCAAGGACGTCTTCGTCGTCGAGCAGAAGGTCCCCGAGGACATCGAGTACGACGCCCACGACGCCGGCGCCGTGCACGTCCTGGCGGTCCGGGCGGACGGCGTACCGCTGGGCACCGGCCGCCTGCTGCACGGCGAGGCCGCCGCCGCGAAGAACGGCGACGGCGACCCGGCCGTCGGCTCCCTGGGCCGACTCGCCGTGACCCGGGACGCCCGCGGAATGGGCGTCGGAGCCGCCCTGGTCCGGGCCGTCGAGGAGGCGGCACGCGCGCGTGGACTCACCGCCGTGGACCTGCACGCGCAGACCCACGCCCTGGGTTTCTACGAGCGACTGGGGTACGAGGCGTACGGGCCCGAGTTCCCCGACGCCGGGATCCCCCACCGCGCGATGCGGCGCGCCCTGTAACCGGGGCGCCGAACGGGCTGGTGGGGCCGGTGACGTGGCAGGCTTGAGGTCCGCCGTCACAGCCCCTAGACCCCACCGGAGCGCTGACCGTGGATCAGTTGGCCCTGTTGTTCATGCTGCTGCTCGGGGCCCTGCTGAGCGTCCCCGCCGGTGCCCGGCTCGGGCTGCCGGCGCCGGTGCTGATGACGGTCCTCGGGATCGTCCTCGCGCTGCTCGACTTCGTGCCCAACGTCGACATCCCGCCCGAACTCATCCTGCCCGTGCTGCTGCCGCCGCTGCTGTACGCGGCCGTGCGGCGCACGTCATGGAGGCAGTTCGCGGCCAACAGACGCCCGATTTTCCTGCTGGCGGTCGCGCTGGTCTTCGTCACCATGACCTGCGTGGCCGCGGTGGCCGGCGCCATCGTGCCGGGGCTGCCGATCGCCGCCGCCTTCGCGCTGGGCGCCCTGGTGGCGCCGCCCGACCCGGTCGCGGCGACCGCCGTCGCCGGGCAACTGGGGCTGCCGCGCCGCCTGGTGTCCATCCTGGAGGGCGAGGGACTGTTCAACGACGTCACCGCCATCGTCCTGTACCACGTGGCCATCGCCGCGGCGGTCGGCGGCACCTTCTCGCCGTGGCGGGCCGGACTCGACCTGGTGGTGTCCGCCGTCGTCGCCGTCGCGGTCGGTCTCGCGCTGGGCTGGGCCACCAACAAGCTGCTGAGCGTGCTGGGGGACGCCACCCTGCAGATCGGCCTGACGCTGCTGGTGCCGTACGGGTCGTACGTCCTGGCCGAGGAACTGCACGGCTCCGGAGTGCTCGCGGTGCTCACCACCGCGATGTTCCTCGCCGAGTACGCCTTCGACGCCGACGACGTGATGACCCGGCTCGCCGGGCACACCGTGTGGGACGTCGTCGACACGCTCGTCACCGGCGTCGCGTTCGGCCTGGTCGGCCTGGAACTGCACAACGCGATCCGCACGGCCTCCGGACGCTGGACCGAACTGCTCGGCTGGGCCGCGGTGATCGCCGGCGTGGTGATCCTCGTGAGGCTGGTGTGGCTGCTGCCGGCCACCTGGCTGACGAAACGGCTGCACGCCGGACGCGACCACGACGAGGACATCCCCACGTCCTGGCGGGAGACCGTCGTCATGTGGTGGTCAGGGATGCGGGGCGTCGCCTCGGTCGCGCTGGCGCTCGCGATCCCGCTGGAGACGGACGACGGGTCCGCCTTCCCCCACCGTGAGGAGATCGTCTTCATTGCGTTCGGCGTGATCATGGTCACGCTGCTGCTGCAGGGTCTGACGCTGCCGTGGCTGGTGGGCCGGCTCGGGGTGCGGGCGGACACCGAGCGGGAGAAGCAGTACGAGAAGGAGCTGGCCGTCCGGGCGGCCAGGGCGGCCAGGCAGCGGCTCAGGGAGATCGAGTCCGTCGAGGAACTGCCGGAGGAGCTGTCCGAGCAGATGCTGCGGCGCGCCTTCGACATCGGGCTGCGGATCAGTCCCGACGTCGGCGACGAGGAGCGACGCGAGGCGCAGGAGCAGCGGGACCGGCGGCTGAAACGGGTCCGCCGCATCCAGGGCGAGATGCTGAGCGCCGCCCGCCACGAGGTGCTGGCCGCACGCAGCGAGCCCGGGGCCGCCCCGGAGATCGTGGACCGCGTCCTGCGCCACCTCGACGTGCGCAGCCTGCGCTGAGGCGGGCCCCGCGCGGGTCACAAGCGCTTCGTCGGCTGTTCCGGGACGGAGCGGGGGGACCCGCCGGGGGAGCGGCGGGGACGCTGGAAACCGTCCCGGGACGGGCGCAGGGGCGCGTCCGCCGTGTTGATCCGCGGCAGGGCGTACGGGTGCTCGTCGGCGAGCCAGCGGATCATCCCCTCGCGGACCGTGACCCGTACCGTCCAGATGTCGTCGGCGTCCTTCGCCGTCACCAGGGCCCGCACCTGCATGGTGTTCGGGGTGGTGTCCGTGACGGTCAGGTTGTAGTCGCGGCCGTCCCAGGCCGGGCACTCGCGCAGGATGTCGCGCAGCCGCTCGCGCATCGGCTCCAGCGGCGCGGAGTGGTCGAGGTGCCAGAAGACCGTCCCGGTCATCTGAGGCGTGCCGCGCGACCAGTTCTCGAACGGCTTGGACGTGAAGTACGACACCGGCATGGTGATCCGGCGCTCGTCCCAGGTCCGCACGGTCAGGAACGTGAGCGTGATCTCCTCGACCGTTCCCCACTCCCCGTCGACCACGACCGTGTCGCCCATGCGCACCATGTCGCCGAAGGCGATCTGGAACCCGGCGAACATGTTGCTGAGCGTGGACTGCGCGGCGATGCCGGCCACGATGCCGAGCAGACCGGCCGAGGCCAGCAGCGAGGCGCCCGCCGCGCGCATCGCCGGGAACGTCAGCAGCATCGACGACACGGCGACCACGCCGACGACCGCCGAGACCACCCGCATGATCAGCGACACCTGGGTGCGGACGCGCCGTACCCGGGCCGGGTTCCGCTGGGCGTGGGCGTGGGCGTAGCGGGAGTACGACGTCTCGACGACCGCCGCGGCGATCCGGATCACCAGCCAGGCCGCCGATCCGATCAGCACCAGCGTCAGCGTCCGGCCGACGCCCTCCCGGTGCTCGGGGAACACCTGTGCCTCGACGTACGACCCTCTCAGCAGCGCCGAGCAGAGGAGGAGCTGGTACGGGATGCGGGCACGGCGCAGCAGCCCCCACAGGGGTGTCTCGGGGTGCCGTCCGTCGGCCTTGCGCAGCAGGAGGTCGGTGGCCCAGCCGATGACCAGGGTCAGCAGGACGGAGCCGCCGACCACGATCAGCGGGCGGAGTATGGTCTCCATCCCTCGAACGTAACCGCCGCGCCGCGCTGTGAACCTGTGACTTCCGTCCCGTCCCGGGTATCGACGCGACCGCGTTGTCACACCCGGCTGGCACCATGGCCCCATGAACATCGTGCTCTTTCACTCGACCCTTGGCCTCAGGCCCGCGGTGCGGCAGGCCGCCGACCGGCTGCGCGACGCCGGGCACCAGGTGTGGACTCCGGATCTCTTCGAGGGCCGGACGTTCGACACGGTCGAGGAGGGCATGACCCACCAGGAGGAGACCGGCAAGGAGGAGCTGCTGAAGCGGGCCGTGCTGGCCGCCGCCCCCTATTCCGAACGGGGACTGGTGTACGCCGGGTTCTCGCTCGGTGCCTCGATCGCGCAGACCCTCGCCCTCGGCGACCAGCGCGCCCGCGGACTGCTGCTCCTGCACGGCACCTCGGACATCGCCGCCAACGCCTCCGTCGACGATCTGCCGGTCCAGCTGCACGTCGCGGAGCCGGACGCCTTCGAGACGGACGACTGGCTCAGCGCCTGGTATCTCCAGATGGGCCGGACCGGCGCCGACGTCGAGGTGTACAGGTACGCCGGGGCCGGCCACCTCTACACCGACCCCGACCTGCCGGACTACGACGAGGAGGCGGCCGAGGCCACCTGGCGGGTGGCGCTCGGCTTCCTCGGGACGCTGGAGGAGGACGCGGACCGGGCCGGGGATCAGACCGGGGCGTAGACGCGCTCGACCCGCTGCGTTCCACTGCGGGTGCGGTACGAACGGGCCCACTTCGACGTGGCGTCCGGGTCGGTGCGGTCGGAGACGACGTAGTAGTCCATCTGCGTCCGGTCCGCGGTGATGTCCAGCACGCCGTAGCCGTGCCGGTCGGTGTCGACCCAGTGGACGTGCCGGTTCGCGGCCCGGATGACCGGTGCCGCGATCGCCGAGACCGTGCCCTCGGGGACCTTCACGATGTCGTCGAGGTTGTCGGAGGTCACCGAGGTGACGACGAACTCCGTGGCGGCCGAGGCGGACAGCGGGTACGTGGCGGCGTTGTACGGCACGTCGTTGGCCCAGGCCATGTGGATGTCGCCGGTCAGGAACACCGTGTTGCGGACGGCGTTCGCGCGCAGGTGCGCCAGCAGTTCGCGGCGGTCGTCGGTGTACCCGTCCCACTGGTCGGTGCTGAGGGCGAGGCCCTCCTTCGGCAGGCCGAGCAGCTCGGCGAGCGGCTTCAGCAGCTCGGCGGGGACCGAGCCGATCGCGAACGGCGAGATCATCACCGGGTTGCCCACCAGCCGCCACGTGGTGTCGGACGACGTGAGTCCGGCCTTGAGCCAGTCCAACTGGGCGCGGCCGGTGAGGGTGCGCTCCGGGTCGTCGACCTCGCCGTCGCCGAGCGACACCTGCTGCGAGCGGAAGGAGCGCAGGTCCAGCAGCGACAGGTCGGCCAGCCGGCCGAAGCGCAGCCTGCGGTAGGTGGTGCCGGCGATCGCGGGTCGCACCGGCATCCACTCGAAGTAGGCCTGCTCGGCGGCGGCCTGACGCGCCGCCCAGGTGCCCTCGGCGCCCTCGGTGTGGTTCTCGGCGCCGCCCGACCAGGTGTCGTCGGCGATCTCGTGGTCGTCCCAGATCGCGACGACCGGCGCGGCGGCGTGCAGCGCCTGGAGGTCGGTGTCGGTCTTGTACCGGCCGTGACGGACGCGGTAGTCGGCGAGCGTGAGGATCTCGTGGGCGGGCGCGTGCGGTCGTACGACGGTGTCGCGGGTGCCGTACTCGCCGGTGCCGTACTCGTAGATGTAGTCGCCCAGGTGCAGCCAGGCGTCCAGGTCTCCGCGGGCCGCGAGATGCCGGTACGACGAGAAGTGGCCGGCCTCCCAGTTGGCGCAGGAGACCACGCCGAAGCGCAGGCCGGTGACGGCCGCGTCGGCCGCGGGGGCGGTGCGGGTCCGGGCGGCGGGGGAGTCGGTGGGGCCGGCGGAGAAGCGGAACCAGTAGTCCGTGGCGGGCGCGAGGCCCCGGATGTCGGCCTTGACGGTGTGGTCGGAGGCGGCCGTCGCCGTGGTGGACCCCTTGGCGACGATGTTCGTGAACGCCTTGTCCGTGGCGACGACCCAGCTCACCTCGGTGTCCGGGCCCGCCCCGGAGCCCGGTATCGCCTCCGGTGTCGGGGTCACCCGGGTCCACAGCAGGACGCCGTCGGGCAGCGGGTCGCCGGAGGCGACGCCGTGCAGGAAGGCGGGGGCGGCGTCGGCGGCACCGGCGGGCAGCGCCGCGGCGAGCGGGGCGGCCAGGACGGCGCCGGCCGCCGCGGCCTTGACGACCGTACGGCGGCTCGGGGTACGGGTGTTCGCGCCATCGGCGGGCGACGGAACGGTGTTCTCGGATGATCTGTGTCGACTGGCCACGGACGATCAGGTTACTGATCGGTATGCGCGCGGGCGGGCGAACTCGCGAAAGTTCGCCCGCCCGTCGGCCGTGCTTCGGTGCGGCGTCACCCCCGCAGGGCCCTCGGCAGGGCCCTGCGGGGATCACGCGGGGATCACTTGGTGACGCCCGCGTCCTTGAGCGCCTTCTGCCACTCGGCGTCGGTGCCCGGGGTCTCGATCACCTTGTCGTTGATCTTGACGGTCGGGGTCGACTGGACGTCCTCGGCCTTCTGGAAGGAATCGCTCATCTTCATCGCCCAGGCGTCGTAGGTGCCCTTCTCCACGGCGTCCTGGAACTTCTTGTTGCTCTTCAGGGCCTCGACCGTGTCCGCCACCTTGATCAGGTAGTCGTCCTTGGCGAAGTCGTCGGTCGACTCCGACGGGTGGTGCTCGGAGGAGTAGAGCGCCGTCTTGTAGTCGATGAACGCCTCGGGGCTGACGTTCAGCGCGGCACCGAGCGCGCTCAGCGCGTTCTTCGAGCCCTCGCCGCCGAGGTTCCCGTCGAGGAAGGTGCCGATCGTGAAGGAGAGCTTGTAGGTGCCGTCCTCCATGCCCTTGTTGACGGCCTCGCCGACGCCCTGCTCGAAGGAGGCGCAGCCCGGGCAGCGCGGGTCCTCGTAGAGGTGGACGACGTTGTCGCTCTTGGAGTCGCCGAGGGTGACCGTGGTGCCGTTCTTGCCGGAGGTGTTGGCAGGGGCCACCACCTTGGCGTCGGCGGCCTTCTCCCAGCCCGAGGGCTCGTTCATCTGCATGACGGCGTAGCCGATACCGCCGGCTATCGCCAGCACGCCGACGATGGAGCAGGCCACGACGACCTGCCGCCTGACCTTGTCACGCTTGGCCTGACGCTCGCGCTCCTCGCGCAGGCGCTCACGGGCCGCCGACTTGGCCGCCTGGCTGTTCCGCTTGCTCATGGTGGTGATCTCTCCGGGGACGCGCACACGGGGGTGTGCGGAATACGTATGGGGGGACTGCTGGTGCTCGGTGACGGGTCACACGAGGGCGGCCGAGCACGGCGGTCCGCGCCGTCCCAGGGAGTGTGTGAGGATCCGCTCGCGGGCGCCGGTGGTCCGGACGGCCGAAGGCGCCGGGCGGCGCACCGCCGCCGGGGCCCGGCGTACGCTCACGGCCGCGACGGCGAGCAGCAGCGGCCGGAAGGTGGTCGCGGCCACCGCGCTCAGCAGCTGGGCCAGCGCCTGCTCGCCGCGCCGCAGCCAGGCCGCCGCCAGAAGGCCGACGGCGACGTGCGCGCCGAGCAGCAGCCAGGCGGTCGAGGGGCCGGCGTCGGCGAGCACGGTCGCCAGCCGGTCGGTCTCCGCGCCGGTCACCCGGGTCAGCGGGGCGGCGACACCGGCGTGGACGCCGGTCCCGTCGCCGCACAGCACGTCGAAGCCCACGGAGCGCAGCGGACCCGCGACCGGGCCGCCCGTCCGCCCGTAGCAGACGTGCTGGCCGGTGGTGAAGACCGTGTCGGCGGCCAGCTCCAGCGGGATCAGCAGGGCCGCGATCCGCCCGAAGCCCCGCTCGCGCCGCCCGGCCAGGGCGTACGCGATCAGGAACACGGCGGCGGCGACCGCTGCCACTGTGGGCAGCGGCAGGGGAACCCCGGACAGCAGCACGTGCGACGCGGTGCTGAGCGTCACGACGAATGCCGTGAACAGCGCCGCGCGTACGGCTCTGAGCGGGGTTCCGGATATGTCCATAGCGATTGGAGAGTCTGTCATGGGGCCCGGTAAGGGACCCCTAAAGGGTTCCTGTGCGAGAGCCGACGGTTACAGACCCGGAATCCGGCCGTTGCGGAACAGGTCGACGAAGGTCTGGTGGTCGGCACGCGCGCGTGCGCCGTAGCGGTGGGCGAAGTCGACCAGCAGGGGCCCGAAGCCCTCCTCGTCGGCTGCGATCGCCGCGTCGATGGCCCGCTCGGTGGAGAAGGGCACCAGGGACTCGCCGGACTGGTCGTCCGCCGCCGCGTGCATGGTCGCCGTGGCCCGGCCCAGGTCGGCGACGACCTCGGCGATCTCCTCCGGGTCGTCGATGTCGCCCCAGTCCAGGTCGACGGCGTACGGCGAGACCTCCGCGACCAGCTGGCCCGAGCCGTCCAGCTCGGTCCAGCCCAGCCACGGGTCGGCGTGCGCCTGGAGGGCGCGCTGGGAGATCACCGTGCGGTGGCCCTCGTGCTGGAAGTAGTCCCGGATGGCCTGGTCGGTGATGTGCCGGGAGACCGCCGGGGTCTGGGCCTGCTTGATGTAGATCACGACGTCGTTCTCCAGGGCGTCGCTGTTGCCCTCCAGGAGGATGTTGTACGAGGGCAGGCCGGCCGAGCCGATGCCGATGCCCCGGCGGCCGACGACGTCCTTCACGCGGTAGGAGTCCGGGCGGGCCAGGGACGACTCCGGGAGCGTCTCCAGGTAGCCGTCGAAGGCCGCGAGGACCTTGTAGCGCGTGGCGGCGTCCAGCTCGATGGAGCCGCCGCCCGGGGCGAAGCGGCGCTCGAAGTCACGGATCTCGGTCATCGACTCCAGCAGCCCGAAGCGGGTCAGGGAGCGGGCGACGCGCAGTGCCCCCAGCAGCGGCCCCTCCGCGGTGTCCAGCGTGAACGGCGGCACCTCGTCACTCTTGGCGCCGGTGGCCAGGGCGTGGATCCGCTCGCGGTACGCGCCCGCGTACACCCGCACCAGCTCGGTGATCTGCTCGTCGCTGAACGCCTTCGCGTACCCGATCAGCGCTACGGAGGCGGCGAAGCGCTTGAGGTCCCAGGTGAAGGGTCCGACGTAGGCCTCGTCGAAGTCGTTGACGTTGAAGATCAGCCGGCCGGTCGAGTCCATGTACGTGCCGAAGTTCTCCGCGTGCAGGTCGCCGTGGATCCACACCCGGGAGGTCCGCTCGTCCAGGTACGGGCCGCCGCTCTTCGCACCGAACTCCTGGTCCACGGTCAAATCGTGGTAAAAGAGGCATGCCGTGCCGCGGTAGAAGGCGAAGGCCGAGGCGGCCATCTTCCGGAACTTCACGCGGAACGCCGCCGGATCCGCGGCCAGCAGCTGGCCGAAGGCGGTGTCGAAGACGGCGAGGATCTCCTCGCCGCGGTGCTCCTCGTTGAGCTGCGGGACCGACATGCCTGGTGCCTCCTGGTGCGGGTGGTGCGTGACGAGTGGAGCGGATCTCCACTCGGAACAACGTTCGAAGGGATGCGGGAGTGCCCGCGCCCGGGGCCCTCGCCCCGACACGCGGGCCCGTCCTCGAAGGTACGCGCGGAACGCCTCGCAGTGTCAGTGGCGAGGCTTAGACTTCGACGCTGACCCCCGGACTGACCGCAGCCCGTAGCCCGTAGTTTCCTCAGGAGGCCGCACGTGTCCAAGCCGCCGTTCACGCACCTGCACGTCCACACCCAGTACTCGCTGCTGGACGGTGCCGCACGGCTGAAGGACATGTTCGACGCCTGCAATGAGATGGGCATGACACACATCGCCATGTCCGACCACGGCAACCTGCACGGGGCGTACGACTTCTTCCACTCCGCGAAGAAGGCCGGGGTCACCCCGATCATCGGGATCGAGGCGTACGTCGCCCCCGAGTCGCGCCGCAACAAGCGCAAGATCCAGTGGGGCCAGCCGCACCAGAAGCGGGACGACGTCTCCGGCTCGGGCGGTTACACCCACAAGACCATGTGGGCGACCAACAGCACCGGCCTGCACAACCTCTTCCGCCTCTCCTCCGACGCGTACGCCGAGGGCTGGCTGCAGAAGTGGCCCCGGATGGACAAGGAGACCATCTCCCAGTGGTCCGAGGGGATCGTCGCCTCCACCGGCTGCCCCTCCGGCGAGGTGCAGACCCGGCTGCGCCTCGGCCACTTCGACGAGGCCCTCCAGGCGGCCTCCGACTACCAGGACATCTTCGGCAAGGACCGGTACTTCCTGGAGCTGATGGACCACGGCATCGACATCGAGCACCGGGTGCGCGAGGACCTGCTGCGGATCGGCAAGAAGCTCGGCATCCCGCCCCTGGTGACGAACGACTCGCACTACACCTACGCGCACGAGGCGACCGCCCACGACGCCCTGCTGTGCATCCAGACCGGCAAGAACCTCTCCGACCCGGACCGCTTCCGCTTCGACGGCACCGGCTACTACCTGAAGTCGACGGACGAGATGTACGCCATCGACTCCTCCGACGCCTGGCAGGAGGGCTGCGCCAACACGCGCCTGATCGCCGAGATGATCGACACCACCGGCATGTTCGAGAAGCGCGACCTCATGCCGAAGTTCGACATCCCCGACGGTTTCACCGAGGTCACCTGGTTCCAGGAGGAGGTCCGCCGCGGCATGGAGCGCCGCTTCCCCGGCGGTGTCCCCGAGGACCGCCAGAAGCAGGCCGAGTACGAGATGGACGTCATCATCCAGATGGGGTTCCCGGGCTACTTCCTCGTGGTCGCCGACTTCATCATGTGGGCGAAGAACCAGGGCATCGCCGTCGGCCCCGGCCGAGGCTCCGCGGCCGGGTCGATCGTGGCGTACGCCATGGGCATCACCGACCTCGACCCCATCCCGCACGGCCTGATCTTCGAGCGGTTCCTCAACCCCGAGCGCGTCTCCATGCCCGACGTCGACATCGACTTCGACGAGCGCAGGCGCGTCGAGGTGATCAGGTACGTGACGGAGAAGTACGGCGCCGACAAGGTCGCCATGATCGGCACGTACGGCAAGATCAAGGCGAAGAACGCCATCAAGGACTCCGCGCGCGTGCTGGGCTACCCGTACGCGATGGGCGACCGGCTCACCAAGGCGATGCCCGCCGACGTCCTCGGCAAGGGCATCGACCTCAACGGCATCACGGACCCCACGCACCCCCGCTACAGCGAGGCCGGCGAGATCCGCTCGATGTACGAGAACGAGCCGGACGTGAAGAAGGTCATCGACACCGCCAAGGGTGTCGAGGGCCTGGTGAGGCAGATGGGCGTGCACGCCGCCGGCGTGATCATGTCCAGTGAGCCCATCGTCGACCACGCCCCGATCTGGGTGCGGCACACGGACGGCGTGACCATCACGCAGTGGGACTACCCGCAGTGCGAGTCGCTCGGCCTGCTGAAGATGGACTTCCTGGGCCTGCGCAACCTCACGATCATGGACGACGCCGTCAAGATGGTGAAGTCCAACAAGGGCATCGACCTCGACCTGCTGTCGCTGCCGCTGGACGACCCCAAGACCTTCGACCTGCTCCAGCGCGGCGACACGCTCGGCGTCTTCCAGTTCGACGGCGGACCGATGCGCTCGCTGCTGCGGCTGATGAAGCCCGACAACTTCGAGGACATCTCCGCCGTCTCCGCGCTCTACCGTCCCGGCCCCATGGGCATGGACTCGCACACCAACTACGCGCTGCGCAAGAACGGCCTGCAGGAGATCACGCCGATCCACAAGGAGCTGGAGGAACCCCTCCAGGAGGTGCTGTCCGTCACCTACGGCCTGATCGTCTACCAGGAGCAGGTGCAGAAGGCCGCCCAGATCATCGCGGGTTACTCGCTCGGCGAGGCCGACATCCTCCGCCGCGTGATGGGCAAGAAGAAGCCCGACGAACTGGCGAAGAACTTCGTCCTCTTCCAGGAGGGCGCCCGCAAGAAGGGCTACAGCGACGAGGCCATCCAGGCACTGTGGGACGTGCTGGTCCCCTTCGCCGGCTACGCCTTCAACAAGGCGCACTCGGCCGCGTACGGACTGGTCTCGTACTGGACCGCGTACCTGAAGGCGAACCACCCCGCCGAGTACATGGCCGGTCTGCTCACCTCGGTCAAGGACGACAAGGACAAGTCGGCCGTCTACCTGAACGAGTGCCGGCGCATGGGCATCAAGGTCCTCCCGCCCAACGTCAACGAGTCCATGTCGAACTTCGCCGCGCAGGGCGACGACGTGATCCTCTTCGGTCTCTCCGCCGTCCGCAATGTCGGCACCAACGTCGTCGAGTCGATCATCAGGTGCCGCAAGGCCAAGGGGAAGTACGCCTCCTTCCCCGACTACCTGGACAAGGTGGAGGCCGTCGTCTGCAACAAGCGGACGACGGAGTCGCTGATCAAGGCCGGCGCCTTCGACGAGATGGGACACACCCGCAAGGGCCTCACCGCGCAGTACGAGCCGATGATCGACAACGTGGTCGCGGTCAAGCGCAAGGAGGCCGAGGGCCAGTTCGACCTCTTCGGCGGCATGGGCGAGGAGCAGAACGACGAGCCGGGCTTCGGACTCGACGTCGTCTTCGGCGAGGACGAGTGGGACAAGACCTATCTCCTCGCCCAGGAACGGGAGATGCTCGGCCTCTACGTCTCCGACCACCCGCTCTTCGGCCTGGAGCACGTCCTGTCCGACAAGGCCGACGCGGGCATCTCCCAGCTCACCGGCGGTGACTTCGGCGACGGCGCGGTCGTCACCATCGGCGGCATCATCTCCGGCCTGCAGCGCAAGATGACCAAGCAGGGCAACGCCTGGGCGATCGCCACCGTGGAGGACCTGGCCGGCTCCATCGAGTGCATGTTCTTCCCGGCGACGTACCAGCTGGTGTCCACCCAACTCGTCGAGGACGCGGTGGTGTTCGTCAAGGGGCGGCTCGACAAGCGGGAGGACGTGCCCCGGCTGGTCGCCATGGAGCTGATGGTCCCCGACCTGTCCAACGCGGGCGCCAACGCGCCCGTGGTCCTCACGATCCCCGCCACCCGGGTCACCCCGCCGATGGTCAGCCGGCTCGGCGAGATCCTCACCCACCACCGGGGCGACAGCGAGGTCCGGATCAAGCTCCAGGGGCCGACGAAGACGACGGTGCTGCGCCTGGACCGGCACCGGGTGAAGCCCGATCCGGCCCTGTTCGGCGACCTGAAGGTGCTGCTCGGGCCGTCCTGCCTGGCGGGCTGAACGACCGAGGCGGTCGAAGCGACCGGGGCCCTCAAAGAGCCTGGGACCGTCAAAGGGCGGGACCGTCAAAGAGCCTGGGGCCGTCAAGGAGCCCGAGACTGCCGAAGGGCCGGGACCGCCGAAGGGCCGGGACCGCCGACGAGTCCGGGACCGTCGAAGCGACCGAGGGGCGTACCCGTTGCCGGGTGCGCCCCTCGGACGTGCGGGCCGCAACGGCCCGTCGTACCGGTGTCAGTTGTGGCCGAAGCGCTTCTGCCGCTTGCGGGAGGCGGCGTCGCCGGGCGTCAGCTGCGGGCCGTGCTGCTCCTCGCGGTCCAGCACGGGCGTCTCGGCCGTCCGCTGGGGGCGCTCGGCCTGGGGCTGCTTACGATCACGGTTGTTCTTGTTCTTGGCCATGGTGATCTACCTCCTGAGGGGGATCTGGGGACCAGGACCGGAACCAGATTCACACAGGCCAACAAAGAACGCATATCGGGCAATTACCGTCCGTGACGCGGTTCCTCGGGGTGCGAGGGCGGGCGGCCCGTGCGGAAACGCCACGCCGAAGATCGAGTTCGGGCCGTTAACCTCCGCGTGGTCGGGCAGACTCGAAGGAAGCCCGAAGCAAACCTCCCGGAAAGAGGGTGGATCGCGTGGACCGCTGCATCGTCCTGGTGGACGCCGGGTATCTGCTGGGGGCCGCCGCCAGTCTCCTCGCCGGAGAGCCCTCACGCTCGCGCATCACCGTCGATCACGCCGCCCTCATCCACGGGCTCCGTGACCGCGCCGAGTCCGACACGCAGCAGCCCCTGCTGCGCATCTACTGGTTCGACGGCGCCCCCGACCGCGTCCCCCAGCCCGAGCACCGCCGGCTGCGCGTGATGCCCCGGGTCACCGTCCGGCTCGGCGCGCTGACGCGCAGCGACGGCCGCTGGGCGCAGAAGGGCGTGGACGCCGCCATGCACGCCGAGCTGACCGAGCTGGCCCGCAACCGCGCCTGCTCCGACGTCGTCCTGGTGACCGGCGACGGCGACCTGCTGCCCGGCATGATGGCCGCCAAGGAGCACGGCGTCGCCGTCCACCTGTGGGCCGTGCAGGCCGCCGACGGCGACTACAACCAGTCCGAGGACCTGGTCGCCGAGGCCGACGAGCGACGCGTGCTGGACCGTACGTGGATCACCAAGGCCGTACGCGCCAAGGAAGTCGGCGGGATCTGCGCGCCGCCGCCCGTGCCCCGCCCCGAGATCGCCGCGATCCTCTCCGCACCGCTGCCCGAGTCCGCCCTGTCCGCCGCCGCCGAGCGGCGGCCCGCCGAGGAGCCGGAGCACCCCACGACGACCAGCGCCGCGCGCAACGGCTCCGAGGAGCGCGTACCGCCCGCCAAGGGCGTCCCCACCCCCAAGGACCTCGCCGCCCTGCGCGCCCCCGGCGTCGCCCACCCCGCCCCGCCCCCGCCGACCGCCACACTGCGCTGGTCCTCGGACAGGGGCTGGGTCGACCGGTCAGCCGCCGAGCCCTCCGAGGCCGTCTCGATGCCGACGCTGGCCCAGCTCACCACGGCCGAGCAGCGCTGGGCCGACCGCGAGGAGGACATCACCACGGTCGGCGGTGACCCGTACGAGGTCGGGCAGGTCTTCGCCCGCCGCTGGCTGGAGCGCCTCGGCGACCACGGCCACCTGCAGAAGCTCTCCGGGATGTACCCCCGCATCCCGCACCGCGTCGACGGGGAACTGCTGCGCTACGCGGCCCGCTTCGGACTGCTGGCCCACAAGGACGATCAGATCGACGAGCACGATCGGTACGCGATCCGGGCCGGGTTCTGGCGGGAGGTCGACCTCCGGACGGCGACCGAGCGCACCCCCGTGCCGGAGTGAGGCCCTCCGCGGCTGTCCCGGCTTTCCCCTGGCTTCCCCGCCGGCTTTCCTCCCGCTTTCCCCGGCTGAATCGACACTTATGGGCGGACCCGAGGGCGGGGCTGGGGGACGGACCCCGTAGTCTCGTCCCTTGTGAGTACGCGCGCGGCACAGGCACTTCGACCCGGTGGCGATGCCGTGTGCGTGGTGCGCGGGCTGACCAAGACCTATCCGCCGGTACGCGGCCGGCGCGGCGTTCCCGCCACCCCCGAGGTGCGGGCCACCGACGACGTGACCCTGGAGATCCGCCGCGGTGAGATCTTCGGACTGCTCGGGCCGAACGGTGCCGGCAAGTCCACCCTCGTACGCCAGCTCACCGGGCTGATGCGGCCCGACGGCGGCAGCGTGGAGATCCTGGGACACGACATCGTGCGCCACCCGGAGCGGGCCGCGCGGATCCTCGCCTACCTCGGGCAGGAGTCCAGCGCCCTGGACGAGCTGACCGTGTCGCTCGCCGCCGAGACCACCGGACGGCTGCGCGGCCTGGAGGTGCGGCAGGCACGCGCCGAGCGGGACGCCGTCCTGGACGAGCTGGGCCTGACCCCGCTCGCCGCCCGCCCGATCAAGAAGCTCTCCGGCGGGCAGCGCCGCCTGGCCTGCTTCGCCGCCGCGCTGGTGGGAGAGCGCTCGCTGCTCGTCCTGGACGAGCCGACCACCGGCATGGACCCCGTGGCCCGGCGCGCGGTGTGGGGTGCCGTCGACCGGCGGCGCGCCGAGCGCGGCACCACCGTGCTGCTCGTCACCCACAACGTCATCGAGGCCGAGACCGTCCTCGACCGGGTCGCCGTCCTCGACCGGGGGCGCGTGATCGCCTGCGACACGCCCTCCGGACTCAAGGAGAAGGTCGCCGGCGAGGTCCGCGTCGACCTGGTGTGGCGCGAGAGCGCACCGCTGAACGTGCCGGAGGTCGCGGCCCTGCGCGACCGCGCCGCCGAGTCGGGACGCCGCTGGACGCTGCGGCTCGCCCCCGAGGAGGCCCGCGCGGTCGTCGCCACCGTCACCGGTGGCGCCGCCTTCGCCGCCCTGGACGACTTCACCCTCGCCACGCCCAGCCTGGAGGACGTGTACCTGGCGCTGGGCGGCGCCGCGCGGCAGGGGCTGGTGAGGGCTTGAGCACCCGAACGGTGAGCACATCGGCCGCCGCGTCCGTATCCGTCAGGGCGACCGCTTCGAAGGACACCGACCGAAGCCTCGAAGGACCCAACGAAGGGGAGCACCGCGACGTGAGTGTCGTACCCGCCGATGTCCTGCCGGGCGGTGCCCTGGCCGCCGACGAGCAGGGCGGCGCCGGCGCGGCCGAGCTCGGCCCCAAGGCACGGCTGTGGCCCTCCCTGGTGGCCGTGTACCGGGCGCAGCTGTCCCGGGCGCGGGTCGCGCGCATCCCGCTGCTGTTCGTGGCCACCTTCCAGTCGATCGGCATCATGATCCTGATGCGCGGGGTCGTGGACGGCGGCGGCGAGGCACAGGCCGTGGTCGCCGGGTCGGCGGTGCTCGTCGTGGCCTTCGTCGCGCTGAACCTCCTCGCCCAGTACTTCGGCCAGCTGCGCGCGAGCGGCGGCCTCGACCACTACGCGACGCTGCCGGTGCCCCCGGCCGCCGTGGTGCTGGGCGCAGCGGGCGCGTACGCGTCCTTCACCGTGCCGGGGACCGTGGTGACGGCGGTGTTCGGATGCCTGCTGTTCGGGTTGCCGATGACGCACCTGTGGGTGCTGGTGGCCGTGATCCCGCTGGCGGGCGCCGCTCTCGCCGGGCTGGGCGCGGCCCTGGGGCTGCTCGCGCCCCGTCCGGAGTTCGCCACCCTCCTCGGCCAGCTGGGCATGTCGGCGGCGCTGCTGCTGGGCGTGCTGCCGGCCGAGCGGATGCCGGAGGTGGTCCGCCTGGCGCGGGACCTGCTGCCCTCCACGTACGGCGTGGAGGCCTTCGCGCGCACCTTCGGGGACCAGCCCGACTGGGCCTTCGTCCTCGGTGACCTCGCGGTGTGCGCCGTGGTCGGCGTGATTTCGCTGGCGGTCGCCACCTGGGCGTACCGTCGGGCCGCCGTCCGGTGACGCGCCGCACAGGCGGGTTTGGCACGATGGCGGGGTGACCGCACCTCTGACTCCGCCACCGCCACCGAACGAACGCTCGTCGTATCAGGGCGGGCCGGTGCCGCCGCCCGTCGGTGCGCACGCGATGGGCGCCGCGTCCGGCGCCACGCACGACCACCACGGCGAACAGGACGGCCCCGGGATGTTGACCGAAGTGCGTCAGGCCGCCGTGACCGTGGTGGCGGTGGCGCTCTCCGGGGCGCTGCTGGGCGTGCTGTGGTGGCAGCTGGCACCGAGCGTGCCGCTGGTCGGCGGCGTGCTGGGGGACAGTTGGGCGGTCGTCCCCAAGAACCCCGAGGGCGAGCGGGTGGTCGGTGTCGACGGCGTGTTCACGCTGCTCGCGCTGGCGTTCGGCGTACTCAGCGCGGTGGTCGTCTTCCTGCTGCGGCGGCGCGGGGGCGTGCCGCTGGTGGTGGCGCTGGGCGTCGGCGGGCTGCTCGGGTCGCTGCTGGCGTGGCGGGTCGGCGTGTCGCTGGGGCCCACCCAGGACGTGATCGCCCACGCGAAGGACGTGGGCCAGGGGGTGACGTTCTCCGCGCCGCTGAAGCTGGGCGCGAAGGGAGCGTTGCTGGCGTGGTCGGTGGCGGCGCTGGTGGTTCACCTGGCGCTGACGGGGCTGTTCGGGCCCAGGGACCCGGATCCGGACCCCTGGCCGGAGCCGCGGCGGTAACCGCCGGGACCGTACGGGGAGAAGCCGGCGCAGGCCCCGCTGGGCGGGGCGGCGGCCGTGGATCGCCCTGCGCTTTCTGATGCGCCACCTGCGTTTGCGGGTTCTCTTCGACATGTTCTGTCCGACAACCGAGAACGGGGCGCCCGTCGAGGAGGTGCGCGATGTCACGCGCGGCCGATCGGGGCGAGGACCGCTTCCGTCAGCTCGGCCAGGGCGTCGGGGGTGAGTTCGACCTCGAGGCCGCGGCGGCCCGCCGAGACGCAGATCGTGGCGTGGCCCGAGGCGGACGCGTCCAGGACCGTCGGGAGTCGCTTGCGCTGCCCCAGGGGCGAGATGCCGCCCCGCACATAGCCCGTGGTGCGCTCGGCCAGGGCCGGGTCGGCCATCGCCGCGCGCTTGCCGCCGACCGCGGCCGCCAGCGCCTTCAGGTCCAGCTGGCCGGCCACCGGCACCACGGCGACCGTCAGCGCGCCGTCGACGTCCGCCACCAGCGTCTTGAAGACCCGCTCCGGCGAGACGCCCATCGCCTCGGCCGCCTCCTCGCCGTAGGACGGGTGGGCGGGGTCGTGGTCGTACGCGTGGACCGTGTACGTCGCTCCGGCCGCCGCGAGGGCGACCGTCGCGGGGGTGCCGCCGGACTGCTGCTTCTTGGACTTCTTCGCCATGGGGCCAGTACCTCAGTTGAGACTCGTGGGACCGCGCGTCAGGTCAGCCGCCGGCAACGACGGCAGCGTACGGATGACGGCCGTCTCGGAGCGAAGGAGTTTCAGCTCGTCCCTCAGGCGGGAGGCGGTGTCCGGGGCCTGGAGCAGACGCTGCTTGGTCGGCGTGTCCAGCATCATCGCGGCGGCGACCAGGTAGGAGACGACACCCGGTTCGTCCGGCAGTTCGGCACCGGTCGCCAGCGACCGTTCGCGCGCCCCCGCCAGCCGCTTCTGGTACTGCCGGAAGGACCGCAGCACCCCTTCGGCGAGCGCCCCCGCCCCGTCGCCGGGTTCCTCGGGCAGCGGCTCCAGCTCGGCCGTCAGGAACGGGCCCGAGGCATCCACCGAGAGCAGCCGCACCCGGTTCGTGCCGGTGGCCAGCACCTCGAAAGTGCCGTCGGCGCGTTCGCGGATCGTCGCCGCGTCCGCGATGCAGCCCACCTTGTGGAACGCGTTGACCGGGTCGGGCCCGAACCCGGCCGTCGGTCCGCGCTCGAGCGTCGTCGTCGGGTCGGGCAGACCGGGTGCGCTCCGGGCCACCTCGTAGCCGTCGCGGATCGCCACGACGGCGAACCGGCGCGGTTCGTCCTCGGGAGACTTCAGCAACTCGCGCATCATGGCGCGATAGCGCTCCTCGAAGATGTTGAGCGGGAGCACCAGCCCCGGGAACAGGACCGAGTTCAGGGGGAAGAGGGGGAGCCGGACGGTGGTCACGACCCAGAAGCCTAATGGTCGCCGGGGCGGCCGCGGCCGCCCTGCCCACTTCGTGGCCGCACTGAACCCGTCGCCCCCGGTGCGGCGGCCACCGCCGCACGGACGTCGGCGCGCACCTGGAGGAAGCGGCCGAGCGGGTCGTCCGCGTCCCGGTCCCAGGGGAAGGACGTGACGTACGGGCCGGTCAGACGCAGTTGCTCCGCCGCGTCCTGGCTGCGCTCCAGGCGCACCAGGACGTACGCCAGCAGGTTCCGCAGCTCGGCCGGCCGGGGGTCGGCCGCCGGGCGGGCGGCCGAGAGGGCGATCGCGCGGTCGGCCGCCGCGTCGAGGCGGGCCCGGTGCACGCGGTCCGCGGCGCCGCCACCGCTCGCGGTCAGGCAGGTGAAGGCCGCCCTCAGCGGCAGCGCCCGTACGAGCGCGTTCTCGGGCGCGTCCTGCGCGGCCGTCTCGGCGAAGTCCAGGCACTCGCGGTGGGCACCGGGCGAGGCGGCGGCCAGGTAGTCGAGGGCGGCGACGTGGCATCCGTAGTGGTGCGGGGCGCGGAGGACCGCCTGCGCCCACAGGCGCTCGAACTCGAGGTGCCCGGAGTGCGCGCCCCGAGCCGTGTCCAGCGCGGTCCGCCACGGCACCGGGTCGCGTCCGGCGGCCTCGGCGGCGGCCGTGACGGCGGGGGCGATCTGGCGCAGCAGTTCTGTGCGGGCCGGCGAGTCCCAGTGGCGGTCCACCGTCAGCCGGGCGCCGACCAGCAGGGCGTCGGGGTCGTCGGGGGCGGCGGCGCGCCAGTCGTCGAGCCACGCGGAGCGTGCGCGCGCGAAGGCGGCCAGCCGGCTCGCGTAGCGGTCGCGGTGCTCCCACTCGGCGTTCTCGCGGGTGCGGGCGAGGAGGCCGGCGGCGGGGGCGTACTCACCGCGCGCCGCCGCGACGAGCGCGGGGGCGAGGCGGTCGTCGGGGGCGTCGAGGAGCACGTCGTCGTCTTGGGCGGGCCGGGACGTCCGGGGGCGGGCCCGGGCCGCCGTCCGGAGGAACGCGCGCAGCATGGCCAGTACGACGGCCGACGGTTCGCGATGGTTGTGCGGTTCGGCTCTGCCTTCGGCCGTTCGTGTCCCACCCGCACCATCCGTGCGAATCCCGCCGTCGGGCACAGGCGGCCCCGGCGCGGCCTTCCCGCTGTCGGTGGCTGTCGGTGGCTGTCGGTGGCTGTCGGCCCGGAGGGCGTTCTCAGCGCCTTCGGCCGGGGGCGGGCGGAAGCCCCGGCGGGAAGCCCTGCGCCCTCCGGACGGGGCGTGCTGCCCCGGCGAGTGCGGTGCCGCCCTCGGCGGCGGGTGTCGCGCTTCCCGCCGGGCGGGGCGGCGAGATTCCGCGGACTCGAGGGTGTCCTCGCCCGTGGAAAGAACCTGCAGACCCAGGCCGAGCGGCCCGACCACCCGGGCCGAGGCGGCCGCCGGGCCCCTGGACACGGGCCATGAGCGACTCGTCGGTCCAGAATCCCCCGCCGCCCCGGGCGTTGGAGCCACTTGCCGGGCGAGGTGCCTTGCCCCCGGGGCGGGGTGCCGCGCCCGCCCAGGGGGCTGCCGTGTCTCCCCCGGGGGCGGGGCCCTGCGTTCCTCGCCGGGAAGGCGGTCAGTTCCGGCGGAGAAGCCGCGTCGCTCCCGCCGCGACCGTGGTCGCCAGGACCCAGCCCAGCAGGATCAGGGCCGTCGCCAGCCACTGCCAGCCGTCGCGCAGCTGCCAGGAGCCGGCCTGGCCCAGGTCGATGACCGGCAGCAGCAGGTCGAGGGCGAAGAGGGCGGGGTTCCAGTCCGGATGCTCGCCGCTCTTCAGCGGCGGCGGGTCGGCGCGCGCGAAGGCGAGCGAGCCGGCCGCCCACAGCACCGCCATCCACACCGCGGCCCGACCCGGACGGTAGCCGTAGGCGACCGTCCAGTCCTGGGCGTAGCCCACCAGCTTCGCGGCGACGGGCAGGCTCTCGCGGCGCCGCCGGTGCTTGGCGAGCAGCACCTCGCGGGCGTCCTCGTCCTCGCCGCCGGCCCGCAGCACCGCGGCGAGGCGCTCGTACGGCTCCGGGTGGTACTCGGCGGTCGCGGCGCCCACCCAGCGCAGCCGCTTCGCCAGCGGGAACGGCCCCCGCGGCACCAGGTTCTCGTAGGCGAAGCCGCCCATGTGCAGCCGTCCCGGGCCCGGCCAGCTGTCCGCCCGGTCCATCAGGTTGACCACCCGCGCCCCCGACAGCACCACCCGGCCGCGCGCCGGCCGCTGGCCGAGGAACCGCAGCTCGGGCGTCTGCACCCGGCGCAGCGACAGCTCCTGCTCGTCGGTGAAGGTGAACCGGGCGTGCTCGAAGTCGACGGCGTCGCCGAACCGCCCGTCGTCCAGCCGCACCCCGCCCTCGCACTCGAACCGCTGGATCCGCGTCCCCTGCGCCGGAGTCGTCCCCCGCAGCAGCGGGCTGCCGAGCCCGGCCGGGGTCAGGTACAGCGTGCGCTCCACCGTCAGCTGCGGGGCGTTCAGCGCGTGCCGCGTGTACGGGTTGAGCAGCCGGGCACCGCGCAGGCTCAGCGAGACGCCGACCTGGGCGCTGCGCAGACTCACCTCGCCGTACGACTCCAGCATCTCGGCCTGGAGGTCCTGGCCGACGCTCAGGCCGTCCGCGGCGATGGAACGCCCGCTGCGGTCCCGGTGCACGATCGCCTGGTTGAGCAGCAGGTCGGTGCCTATCTGCGCGTCGGTGAGCCGGATGCCGGCCCGGAACCGGCAGCGCGGCAGGTGCAGATCGCCCTCGGTCTGCAGCCGGGCCGCCTCCAGCCGCGGCACCGCGCAGTCCACCAGCCGTACGGTCGTGAAACGGGTCTCCGGCAGCAGGACCTCCCGCTCGAACCGGCAGCGCCGCAACTCGACGTAGGGCACCACGGTGCCGCCCGAGAGCTCCATCGTGTCGCTGATCCGCACACCCACGAGTTGCAGCGAGGACACCCGGCCCGCGAGCGCGGGAGGACCGTCGAGAAGCAGCCAGCACACGATGCGGGCCCGCACCGTCCGCTCGGGCCCCCACGGATGCCCGCCGTGCGGGTCGTCGGCGAACGCGTCGCCGCTGCTCAGGTCGTAAACGCTGCCGTTGCGGAAGGCCTGCCACATGCCGGCCTCGGTGGCGGTCAGGTCGTCCGGCAGCTCTCCGTCACGGTGGCCGGCCCCCTCGGTCACGGCGCTTCACTCCCTCCCCGGCTACTCGTCGGTCGCTCACACTTCGTACAACCGTTCATGCCCACTGGGTGACATCTTGAACACTCACAGTGAGGTCGATCCGTCGGGGCCCGGCGTGGGCCGCGAGGGGCCGTCGCGTTCTGTATCAGCCATTGATACGCGCGGACGGTGCCCGACGCGGGTCTGAGAGAATTGGTTCCGTGATCTCCCGAATCGATCTGCGCGGCGACGCCCTCCCCGAGGGCCCCGCCCTGCGCGACCTGCTGCCCCGAGCCGACTTCGACGTCTCGGCCGCCCTGGACAAGGTGCGTCCGATCTGCGAGGCCGTGCATCATCGTGGCGACGCGGCGCTGATCGACTTCGCCGAGCAGTTCGACGGCGTCCGGCTCGACCAGGTGCGGGTTCCGGCCGCCGCGCTCACCCGCGCGCTGGAGGAGCTCGACCCCACCGTGCGCGCGGCACTGGAGGAGTCCGTCCGCCGCGCCCGCCTCGTCCACCGCGAACAGCGCCGCACCACCCACACCACGCAGGTCGTCCCCGGCGGCTCGGTCACCGAGAAGTGGGTGCCGGTCGAGCGGGTCGGCCTGTACGCGCCCGGCGGGCGCTCGGTCTACCCGTCGTCCGTGATCATGAACGTCGTGCCCGCGCAGGAGGCCGGCGTCGAGTCGATCGCGCTCGCCTCCCCGGCCCAGGCCGAGTTCGGCGGCCTGCCGCACCCGACGATCCTCGCCGCCTGCGCCCTGCTCGGCGTCGACGAGGTGTACGCGGCCGGCGGCGCCACCGCCGTCGCGATGTTCGCGTACGGCACCGAGTCCTGCCCGTCCGCCAACATGGTCACCGGCCCCGGCAACATCTGGGTGGCCGCCGCCAAGCGCTACTTCACCGGAAAGATCGGCATCGACGCCGAGGCCGGCCCGACCGAGATCGCGGTACTGGCCGACTCCACCGCAGACCCGGCGCACGTCGCCTCCGACCTGATCAGCCAGGCCGAGCACGACCCGCTGGCCGCGGCTGTCCTGGTCACCGACTCCGTGGAACTCGCGGACGCGGTCGAGAAGGAACTCCAGCCGCAGGTCGAGGCCACCAAGCACATCGACGACCGGATCGTGCCCGCGCTGAGGGGCCGCCAGTCCGCGATCGTCCTGGTCGACGGCCTGGAGGAGGGCCTGCGCGTCGTCGACGCGTACGGCGCCGAACACCTGGAGATCCAGACAGCCGACGCCGCAGCCGTCGCCGACCGCGTCAAGAACGCCGGCGCGATCTTCGTCGGCCCCTGGGCGCCCGTCTCGCTCGGCGACTACGCGGCCGGGTCCAACCACGTCCTGCCCACCGGCGGCTGCGCCTGCCACTCCTCGGGCCTGTCGGTGCAGTCCTTCCTGCGCGGCATCCACATCGTCGACTACACGCGTGACGCGCTCGCCGAGGTCGCGCACCACGTGGTGACGCTCGCGGAGGCGGAGGACCTGCCCGCGCACGGGGCGGCGATCAAGGCACGGTTCGACTGGAAGGTCCCGGACGGCAAGTGACAGGCATCGACGATCTCCCCGTACGGGACGAGCTTCGCGGCAAGTCCCCCTACGGCGCGCCCCAGCTGGACGTGCCGGTACGGCTGAACACCAACGAGAACCCCTACCCGCTGCCCGAGGCGCTGGTCGATCGGATCACCGAGCGGGTCCGCGAGGCAGCCCGCGACCTCAACCGCTACCCGGACCGGGACGCGGTCGAGCTGCGCGCGAAGCTCGCCGAGTACCTGACGAAGACCTCCGGGTACGCCGTGGACGGGCGGGGCGTCTGGGCGGCCAACGGCTCCAACGAGGTCATCCAGCAGCTGCTGCAGACCTTCGGCGGTCCGGGCCGCACCGCGATCGGCTTCGAGCCGTCGTACTCGATGCACGGCCTCATCGCGCGCGGCACCGGCACGGGCTGGATCTCCGGCCCGCGCCACGAGGACTTCACGATCGACGTCCCCGCCGCGCAGAAGGCGATCGCCGAGCACCGCCCGGACGTCGTCTTCATCACCACCCCCAACAACCCCACAGGCAACGCGGTCCCGGCCGAGACGGTCCTCGCCCTCCACGAGGCGGCGCAGGCCGCCAAGCCCTCGATGGTCGTGGTCGACGAGGCCTACATCGAGTTCAGCCACGGCGCCTCGCTGCTGCCGCTGCTGGCAAACCGGCCGAACCTGGTCATCTCCCGCACGATGTCCAAGGCGTTCGGTGCGGCGGGCCTGCGCCTGGGCTACCTCGCCGCGCACCCGGCCGTCGTCGACGCCGTCCAGCTCGTACGGCTGCCGTACCACCTGTCGGCCGTCACCCAGGCGACCGCGCTGGCCGCCCTGGAACACACGGACACGCTGCTGAAGTACGTCGAGCAGCTGAAGACCGAGCGGGACCGGCTGGTCGCCGAGCTGCGCGCGATCGGCTACGAGGTGACCGAGTCCGACGCGAACTTCGTCCAGTTCGGGCGGTTCGCGGACTCCCACGAGGTCTGGCGGAAGATCCTCGACCGGGGCGTCCTGGTCCGGGACAACGGCGTACCGGGCTGGCTGCGGGTCACCGCCGGCACCCCGGAGGAGAACGACGCGTTCCTCGACGCGGTACGTGAAGTCAAGAAGGAGCAGAACACATGAGCCGCGTGGGACGCGTGGAGCGCACGACCAAGGAGACCTCGGTCCTCGTCGAGATCGACCTCGACGGCACCGGCAAGACCGACATCGCCACCGGCGTCGGCTTCTACGACCACATGCTCGACCAGCTCGGCCGGCACGGTCTGTTCGACCTGACCGTGAAGACCGACGGCGACCTGCACATCGACTCCCACCACACCATCGAGGACACCGCCCTCGCACTGGGCGCCGCCTTCAAGCAGGCCCTCGGCGACAAGGTGGGCATCTACCGCTTCGGCAACTGCACGGTCCCGTTGGACGAGTCCCTCGCCCAGGTCACCGTCGACCTGTCCGGCCGCCCCTACCTCGTGCACACCGAGCCCGAGAAGATGGCGCCGATGATCGGCGAGTACGACACCACGATGACCCGGCACATCCTGGAGTCCTTCGTCGCCCAGGCCCAGATCGCGCTGCACGTGCACGTGCCCTACGGGCGTAACGCGCACCACATCGTGGAGTGCCAGTTCAAGGCGCTGGCCCGGGCCCTGCGCTACGCCTCGGAGCGCGACCCGCGCGCGGCCGGCATCCTGCCTTCCACGAAGGGTGCCCTGTAACCCATGAACGGTACGTCCACCGCGCTGATCGTCGTCGGCCTGTTCTTCATCGGCGGCATCATCTCCTTCGCCAAGCAGCAGATGCCCAAGGGCCTGATCGTGCTGCTCTCCATCGGCGCCGCGATGTGTCTGTTCGCGGGCGTACTGAGGCTGGAGGTGTGGAGTTGACCGCCACCACCAAGCGGGTCGTCGTCTTCGACTACGGCTTCGGCAACGTCCGCTCCGCCGAACGTGCCCTCGCGCGCGCGGGAGCCGACGTCGAGATCACCCGTGACTTCGACAAGGCCATGAACGCCGACGGGCTGCTCGTCCCGGGCGTCGGCGCCTTCGCCGCCTGCATGGAGGGCCTGCGGGCCGCGCGCGGCGACTGGGTCGTCGACCGCCGGCTGTCCGGCGGGCGCCCGGTGATGGGCATCTGCGTCGGCATGCAGATCCTGTTCGCGCGCGGCATCGAGCACGACGTGGAGGCCGAGGGCCTGGACGAGTGGCCCGGCACCGTCGGACCGCTCCAGGCCGACATCGTGCCCCACATGGGCTGGAACACGGTCGAGGCGCCGGCCGACTCGCAGCTCTTCGCGGGTCTGGACGCGGACGCCCGCTACTACTTCGTGCACTCCTACGCCGTCCACGAGTGGACCCAGGAGTCGCACAACCCGCTGATCGCCGCCCCCAAGGTGACCTGGTCCACGCATGGCAAGCCCTTCGTGGCGGCCGTGGAGAACGGCGCCCTGTGGGCCACGCAGTTCCACCCGGAGAAGTCCGGCGACGCCGGCGCCCAGCTCCTCACCAACTGGATCGAGACCCTGTAGAGATGAGCCCGGTAGAGATGAGCAAGCTCGAACTCCTCCCCGCCGTCGACGTCCGCGACGGCCAGGCCGTCCGCCTCGTGCACGGCGAGTCCGGCACCGAGACCTCCTACGGCTCCCCGCTGGAGGCCGCTCTCGCCTGGCAGCGCTCCGGCGCCGAGTGGCTGCACCTCGTCGACCTGGACGCCGCGTTCGGCACCGGCGACAACCGTGAGCTGATCGCGGAGGTCGCGAAGGCCATGGACATCAAGGTGGAGCTCTCCGGCGGCATCCGCGACGACGCCACCCTCGCCGCGGCCCTCGCCACCGGCTGCACCCGCGTGAACCTCGGCACGGCCGCCCTGGAGACCCCCGAGTGGGTCGCCAAGGTCATCGCCGAGCACGGTGACAAGATCGCCGTCGGTCTCGACGTACGCGGCACGACCCTGCGCGGCCGGGGCTGGACCCGCGACGGCGGCGACCTCTACGAGACGCTGGCCCGCCTCGACAAGGAGGGCTGCGCCCGCTACGTCGTCACCGACATCGCCAAGGACGGCACCCTCCAGGGCCCCAACCTGGACCTCCTGAAGAACGTCTGCGCGGCGACCGACCGCCCGGTCGTGGCGTCCGGCGGCGTGTCGTCCCTGGACGACCTGCGCGCGATCGCCGGTCTCGTCCCGGCCGGTGTCGAGGGGGCCATCGTCGGGAAGGCCCTCTACGCGAAGGCGTTCACCCTGGAAGAAGCCTTGGAGGCTGTGTCGTCATGACATCCGAAGCCGTACGGCGCGTGCAGAGCGGAAGTCCCTGGGAAGACTCTTTCGGTTTCGCACGTGCCGTGGCGGCGGGTGATCGAGTCATCGTGGCGGGCACGACCGCCTTCAAGGGCGACCTGCTGTACGGCGACGGCGACCCGTACGAACAGACCAAGGTCGCCTTCGCCACCGCGGTCGAGGCGATCGGCGAGTTCGGGCTGGACATCGAGTCCGTGATCCGGACCCGTGTGTACCTGGCACATTCACGGGACGTCGACGAGGTGGGCCGAGCCCACAAGGAGCTGTTCGACTCCGTACGCCCGGTCACGACCCTGCTGGTCGTGGAGGGCTTCATGGACTCGCGGGTCCTGGTGTCGGTGGAGCTGGAAGCATTCAGAGGACAGTAAGAGGCATCGAAGGAGCCGTGGATTCATGACCCTGGCGGTCCGAGTCATCCCCTGCCTGGACGTGGACAACGGCCGGGTCGTCAAGGGCGTCAACTTCCAGAACCTGCGCGACGCGGGCGACCCCGTCGAGATGGCCAAGGTGTACGACACCGAGGGCGCCGACGAGCTGACGTTCCTGGACATCACCGCCTCGTCGGGCAACCGCGAGACGACGTACGACGTGGTGCGCCGCACCGCCGAGCAGGTGTTCATCCCGCTGACCGTGGGCGGCGGCGTGCGCACCGCCGACGACGTCGACAAACTGCTGCGGGCCGGCGCGGACAAGGTGGGCGTGAACACGGCCGCCATCGCCCGCCCCGACCTGATCCGCGAGATCGCCGAGCGCTTCGGCCGCCAGGTCCTCGTCCTGTCGGTCGACGCCCGCCGCACCGAGGCGGGCACCTTCGAGGTGACCACCCACGGCGGCCGGCGCGGCACCGGCATCGACGCGGTGGAGTGGGCGCACCGCGCCGCCGAGCTGGGCGCGGGTGAGATCCTGCTGAACTCGATGGACGCGGACGGCACGAAGGACGGCTACGACCTGGAGATGATCGCGGCGGTTCGCAAGCACGTGACCGTCCCCGTCATCGCCTCCGGCGGCGCGGGCCGCCTCGCCGACTTCCCGCCGGCCGTCGGGGCGGGCG
The DNA here is from genome assembly GCF_044328675.1 of Streptomyces sp. NPDC017890. Classification (NCBI taxonomy): domain Bacteria; kingdom Bacillati; phylum Actinomycetota; class Actinomycetes; order Kitasatosporales; family Streptomycetaceae; genus Streptomyces; species Streptomyces sp. NPDC017890. The sequence goes on along the minus strand of NZ_JBIRHU010000011.1, from coordinate 161,973 downwards.
CGGACGCGGTGCTGGCGGCGTCCGTCTTCCACTTCGGTGATCTGCGGATCGGGCAGGTCAAGAGCGCACTGCGCGAGGCGGGACACCCCGTCAGGTAGGCACGGGCGGACACGCCTGCCGCACCCCGGAGACGCGAAAGGAAAATTGCGCAACAAGTGTTGTGCAATTTTTCTTTCGTAACTTACGGTGGTGGCATGCCGAGCCGGGAGAACCAACCGATCACCGACCTGGGCACCCTCAAAGCCCTGGCCCACCCCCTGCGCATGCGGCTCTACCGAGGGCTGCGCGTCGCCCGCACGGCGACCGCCTCGCAGCTCGCCGAGCAGGTCGACGAGGCCGTCTCGCTGGTCAGCTACCACCTGCGCAAACTGGCCGAGCACGGGCTGGTCGAGCAGGCCGAGCCGCAGAGCGCGGACGGCCGGGAGCGCTGGTGGCAGCCCTCCTCGAACAGCGTGAGCATCCGCGACGAGAACTTCCGCGACGCCCCCGAGCGGGCGGCCGCCCACCTCGCCGCCACCCGGCTCTTCCACGAACAGCGCGCCGACATGTACCGCCGCTACCTCGACGAACGCCCCACCTGGGGCCCCGAGTGGAACTCCGCCGCCCCCGACAACGAGTCCCTGCTCCGGCTGACCCCCGCCGACCTCGGCGAACTGGCCGCGGAGCTGCTCGCCCTGGCGAAGAAGTACGACGAGCGGGGCCGGGCCGCCGAAGCCGCCGGCGACACCGAAGGACGCGAGAACGTCGCGCTGCACGTGTACGGATTCCCCTTCCGTGGCTGAGAGGGGCACGTCCGTGCCGGACACACTCACACCCCGGGTCGCCGCCCCCGGCCGCGCCGCCCACCGCGACCCCAACGTCCTGCGCTGGGTCGCGGCCTACACCGCCTCCACGCTCGGCGACAGCATCTTCTTCCTCGCGCTGTCCTGGGCCGCCGTGCAGCACGGCAGCCCCGCCGAGGCCGGGATCGTCACGGCCGTGAGTGCGGTGCCGCGCGCCCTGCTCATGCTCGGCGGGGGAGTGATCGTCGACCGGCTGGGACCGCGCAGGGTCGTCATCGGCAGCGACACCGTACGGTGCGCGGCGGCCCTCGTGGTGGCCGCACTGCTCTTCGCGACCGACCCCGGGCTGTGGCTCCTCGCCGTCCTCGCCCTCGTCTTCGGCGCGGTGGACGCCCTCTTCCTGCCCGCCGTCGGGGCGCTCCCGGCCAGGATCACCGGCAAGGACCAGCTCGCCCGCGTCCAGGGCATGCGGGGCCTCGCCATCCGCTTCTCCTCCGTCGTGGGCGCCCCGCTCGGCGGCCTCGGTGTGGCGATCGGCGGCGCGGCGGCGGCCTTCGCCGGCGCCGGTCTGCTGATCGCCGTGTCCGTACCGCTGCTGATATCCGTGCGGATGCGCGAGCTTCCCCCCGACGACGCGCCGCCCGCCCCGGGCGGCACCGCGTGGCGGGACCTGCGGGACGGGCTCGGGTACATCCGCCGGCACCGCGTCCTCGGGCCGCTGATGCTGGTCATCGCCCTCGGCGACCTCGGCTTCGTCGGCCCGCTCAACATCGGCCTGACCCTGCTCGCCGACGAACGCGGCTGGGGAGCCTCCGGAATGGGCTGGGTACTCGCCGGCTTCGGGGTGGGCGCGGGGACGGCGGCCCTGCTGCTGACCGTCCGGGGACGCGTGCCGCACGCCGGGTACGTCATCGCCGGCGCCCTCATCCCCGGCGCGGCCGCGATCGGCGCGCTGGCGCAGGCGCCCGCCCTTCCCGTCGCCGTCGGGACGGCGCTGCTCATCGGCCTGCTCGCGGGGCTCAGCGGCGCCCTGTGCGGGGCTCTGCTCCAGACCGGGTCAGCCCCCTCCTACCTGGGGCGCGTCACCGCGGTCGGCGGCATCGTCAGCCTCGGCATCGCCCCGCTGAGCATGCCGCTGTCCGCCGCCGCCATCGGCGTCTGGGGCACCGGCCCGGTCTTCGTCGTCAGCGCCGCGGTCTGCGGCCTCGGCGGGGTCGTCGCCCTGTGCGCACCGGGGGTACGCCGGGCCGAACTGCCGAGGTGACCGGCGGACCTCAGATCCCCAGCTGCCTCGTCTCGTGCAGCCGGGCGATCGCGTCCTTCTCGCCCTCCAGCTCCACCTTCGCGGCGCTCTGCCGGCCGTAGGCGAACAGCAGCAGCTCGGACGGCTCGCCCGTCGCCGTGACCACCGGCGTGCCGCGGTGGGCGACCGTCGTCTGGCCGTTCGGACGGCGCAGCACCAGTCCCGTCGGGATGCCGCGGCCCATCAGGCGGGCGGTGCGCTCCAGGCGCGACCACAGGCCGTCCTGGAAGACCGGGTCCAGCTCGCGCGGCGACCAGTCCGGCTGGGCACGGCGCACGTCCTCGGCGTGCACGTAGAACTCCACCGTGTTCGCCGCCTCGTCGACCTGCTTGAGCTGGAACGGCGAGAACCGCGGCGGGCCGGTGCGGATCAGCTGGATCAGCTCCTCGTACGGCTTCGCGCCGTACTCCTCCATCACCCGGTCGAGCCGGGACGCCAGCTGCTTGATCAGGGTGCCCCCGGCGGCGTCCGGCCGGCGCTCGCGCACCACCACGTGCGCGGCGAGGTCCCGGGTCCGCCAGCCCTCGCACAGGGTCGGACCGTCCGGCCCCGCCGTCTCCAACAGGTCCGCGAGCAGAAGTCGTTCACGCTTGGCGAAAGTCGACATGCTGTCAGCCTACGGCCGCCGACCGGGTCCGCCCAATGGACAGCGCCGGGCCGTGTCCGTCCCGCGCGGCACAATGGGCGCATGACCAGCAGCTCCCCCCGGCGGCCCAGCCCGCTCGCCCCGGAGATCGCCGACCGCCTCAAGCGCAGCGCCGACGGCCTCCTGCCCGCCATCGCCCAGCAGTACGACACCGGGGAGGTGCTGATGCTCGGCTGGATGGACGACGAGGCACTGCACCGCACGCTGACGACGGGTCGCTGCACCTACTGGTCGCGCAGCCGCCAGGAGTACTGGGTCAAGGGCGACACCTCCGGACACCTCCAGTGGGTGAAGTCCGTCGCCCTGGACTGCGACGCCGACACCGTCCTGGTCAAGGTCGACCAGGTCGGCGCCGCCTGCCACACCGGCGCGCGCACCTGCTTCGACGCGGACGTGCTCCTCGCGGACGGCGCGGGCTCCGGCGCGCCCGGCGCGGATCAGTAGGGTCTGCCGACATGGACGACACGGACGTCATGGACCTCGACACCTTCCGCAAGCTGGCCGCCGACCGCCGGGTGATCCCGGTCAGCCGCAAACTCCTCGCCGACGGCGACACCCCGGTCGCGCTGTACCGCAAGCTCGCCGCCGAACGCCCCGGCACCTTCCTGCTGGAGTCCGCGGAGAACGGCCGCACGGCGTTCCAATGGTCCCGCTACTCCTTCGTCGGCGTCCGCAGCGCCGCCACCCTCACCGAGCGGGACGGCGAGGCCCACTGGCAGGGCACCCCGCCCGTCGGCGTTCCCACCGACGGCGACCCGCTCGCCGCCCTGCGCGCCACCGTCGAGGCCCTGCACACGCCCCGCGACCTCGCCCACGACCTCGGCCTGCCGCCCTTCACCGGCGGCATGGTCGGCTACCTCGGCTACGACATCGTGCGCCGCCTGGAGAAGGTCGGTCCCGGCGAGCGCGACGACCTGAAGCTTCCCGAGCTGACCATGCTGCTCACCAGCGACCTCGCCGTCATGGACCACTGGGAGGGCTCGGTCCTGCTGATCGCCAACGCGATCAACCACAACGACCTCGAAACGGGCGTCGACGAGGCCTACGCCGACGCGATCGCCCGCCTGGACGCCATGCAGGCCGACCTCACGCGCGCGGTGGCCCAGCCCCCGGCCGCGCTGCCGCCCTCCGAGCTGCCCGAGTACACCGCGCTGTGGGGCGGCCCCGACTTCCAGGAGGCCGTCGAGGACATCAAGGAGCGCATCCGGGCGGGCGAGGCCTTCCAGGTCGTGCCCTCCCAGCGGTTCGAGACGCCGTGCACGGCGAGCGCCCTGGACGTGTACCGGGTGCTGCGGGCCACCAACCCCTCCCCGTACATGTACCTGCTCCGCCTCGACGGCTTCGACGTCGTCGGGTCGTCCCCCGAGGCGCTGGTCAAGGTCGAGGACGGGAGCGCCATGGTGCATCCCATCGCCGGCACCCGCCCCCGCGGCGCCACCCCGCAGGAGGACCAGGCCCTCGCCGACGAGCTGCTCGCCGACCCCAAGGAGCGCGCCGAGCACCTCATGCTCGTCGACCTCGGCCGCAACGACCTGGGACGGGTCTGCGAGCCCGGCTCGGTCGAGGTCGTCGACTTCATGTCCGTGGAGCGGTACTCGCACGTCATGCACATCGTCTCGACGGTCACCGGCCGCGTCGCCCCGGGCCGCACCGCCTTCGACGTCCTCACCGCCTGCTTCCCGGCCGGCACGCTCTCCGGCGCGCCCAAGCCGCGCGCGCTGCAGATCATCGACGAACTCGAACCCTCCCGGCGCGGCCTGTACGGCGGCTGCGTCGGCTACCTCGACTTCGCGGGCGACTCCGACACCGCCATCGCCATCCGCACCGCCCTGCTGCGCGACGGCACCGCCTACGTGCAGGCCGGCGCCGGGGTCGTCGCCGACTCCGACCCGGCCGCCGAGGACACCGAGTGCCGCAACAAGGCGGCGGCGGTGCTGCGGGCGGTGCACACGGCCAACCGGCTGGGGCAGTAGAGCGGTCCGGACCGAGGCGGTGGGACTGTCGGGCCCGGACGGCGGGGCGGTCCGGCCGGGAGAGCGGGGCGCTCCGGCCGGCACGGTGACGGTGGGGGCGGTCCGGCCGGGACGGTGGGGCGATTCTCACGTCCGCCAATCCGAGCCCCGGGTGACGGTTCGCCCGGGGTTCGGGTGATAGTGGAGTACGTGACAGCCGTTCCTCACCCCCGTACCCCAGCCGCAGGACCCGCCCGGGCCGGCCGCCGGAGCCTCGCCGCCGCCCTGCTGTGCGGCGCGCTCGGCGCGGCCGTCGCCCTGCTCGCCACCCGGCAGGAGTGGGCGGAGGGCACCGCGACGGTGGCCGGCGGCGCGTTCCCCCTGACCGCCAAGGGCAGCGACGTCACGGGCGTCCCCGCGGCGCTCGCCATAGTGGGCCTCGCCGCGCTCGTCGCCGTCTTCGCCGTCCGCCGCGCGGGCCGGTTCGCCGTCGCCGCCTTGCTCGCGCTGAGCGGCGCGGGCACCGTCGCCGCGGCCCTGGCCGGCGCCTCCGACAGCTCCGCGCTGGACGACAAGGCCGCGAAGGCCGCCGGCGACACCTCCGCCACCGTGGACGCCCTCTCCCACACCGCCTGGCCGTACGTCGCGGCCGTGGGCGGCGCCCTGATCCTGCTGGCCGGACTGCTCGCCCTGCGCTACGGCCGCCTGTGGCCCGCCATGTCCGGCCGCTACGAGCGGGACGGCACCCCGCGCCCGCGCCGCAAACCCCAGGCCGTCGACCCGGACCGACCCGAGGACCTCTGGAAGGCCCTCGACCGGGGCGAGGACCCGACCGGCGCCTGACCACCCGAGGTTGGCCCGCGCGCCCGCGGGCACCCGTGGACGCGGTACGCGCACCCTGCCGCCGTCACGCGCGCGTGGGAGCACCCCCGCTCACGGCGCGCGCGCCCGTGCGGGACAATGGGCGTGAGCGTCCCGCTCAGACTTGGCACACAGCAACGAGGAGCAAGCAATGTCGGGCAGCAGCCACGGTCACACCCCGGCCGCCTGGACGGGTGTCATCATCGCCTTCATCGGTTTCTGCGTCGCGGGCGTGTTCATGGTGGCGGCCCAGCCGGTGGGCTTCTGGGCCGGCATGGTGGTCGTGCTTCTCGGCGGTGCCGTGGGCGGCGTCATGCGCATGATGGGCCTCGGCCAGCCGAAGTCGAACCACCCCGTGCACCAGGTCGCGGGCGAGCGCGAGCCGGCCGGCGCCAAGGGCTGACCGCACGGCGGTCGCGGTACTTCCCGAGCGGTACTTCCCGGGGGGCGGATCGGCACGAGGTGCCTGAGCCGCCCCTCACGTGCGTGTACGGCCCGGCAGGGGCAGAATGCGGAGCGTGGACGCCGAGACCGGGAAGCCGACGCGGAGCACGACCGTGACACGGGGCGCGCCCGCCCTCCTGGGCCTGGCCGTCCCGGCTGGCGTGCTCGCGGCCGTCGTAGGAGCCTTCGCGTACGTGGCACGCGTGGACCCGGGCGAACCCGGCCACTACCCCGTCTGCCCCCTGCTGCGCTTCACGGGCGTCCACTGCCCCGGCTGCGGCGGTCTGCGCAGTGCCCACGCGTTCGTCCACGGGGACGTGCTGACCGCGCTGCACGCCAACGCGCCCGCCGTCCTCGGCTACCTGGGCTTCGCCGTGCTGTGGACCGTCTGGGTGGTGCGCGTGGTGCGCGGCCGCCCCGTGCGGATCGACCTCGGCCCCGTCCACCTGTGGACACTGGGGGCGTTGCTGCTGGTCTTCACGGTGGTCCGGAACCTGCCCTTCGGTGGCTGGCTCCGCCCTTGATCACCCGGTGGACGTCCGGCACCGGGCACCTCCCGCCCGAGCCGTGCGAAGCTGGTCCGCGGACGGGGCGGGACCGGCGTCAACCGGATGCGAGGCCCGTGCCCCGCTCCGGATACCATCACAGTGACCACAGGTTTCGCCGTCTGAAAGGGGGCCGCTCGCGTGAGTGTGCTCGACGAGATCATCGACGGAGTCCGTGCCGACCTCGCGGAGCGGCAGGCGCGCGTCAGCCTCGACGAGCTCAAGGAGCGCGCGGCCAAGGCTCGCCCCGCCAAGGACGGCGTGTCCGCGCTGCGCGGCGACGGCGTCAAGGTCATCTGCGAAGTCAAGCGCTCCAGCCCGTCCAAGGGCGCGCTGGCCGCCATCGCCGACCCGGCGGGACTCGCCGCGGACTACGAGGCGGGCGGCGCCGCCGTCATCTCCGTCCTCACCGAGCAGCGGCGCTTCGGCGGTTCGCTGGCCGACCTGGAGGCGGTCCGCGCGCGCGTGGACATCCCCGTGCTGCGCAAGGACTTCATCGTCACCTCGTACCAGCTGTGGGAGGCCCGCGCGCACGGCGCCGACCTCGTGCTGCTGATCGTCGCGGCCCTCGAGCAGCCGGCGCTGGAGTCCCTGATCGAGCGGGCCGAGTCCATCGGCCTCACCCCGCTCGTCGAGGTGCACGACGAGGACGAGGTCGAGCGCGCGGTGGACGCCGGCGCCAAGATCATCGGCGTCAACGCGCGCAACCTGAAGACGCTCGAGGTCGACCGCGGCACGTTCGAGCGGGTCGCCCCGGAGATCCCCGCGCACATCGTCAAGGTCGCCGAGTCCGGCGTCCGCGGCCCGCACGACCTCATCGCCTACGCCAACGAGGGCGCCGACGCCGTCCTGGTCGGCGAGTCCCTGGTCACCGGCCGTGACCCCAGGACGGCGGTCTCCGACCTGGTGGCGGCCGGGGAGCACCCGGCACTGCGGCACGGGCGCGGCTGACCCCGCTACACTCGCCGACGATGACGCTCCCGCTCACCCCGACCGCCAGGGACCCGTATGCCCGCCTCGCGCGCGGCTGCCGGCCCCGGGGCTGCCGCGCGCCCGCGCGCAGGGTGCACGGTCGCAGGGTGCGGTACGTCCTCGGAGACGAACCCGGGCAGGTCAATGGCATGCGATGGCCTCAGCGCCCCGTAAGGGGCGCGGGGAACTGCGCGAGCAACCAGAGACGGCCTGAAGGGGCCTGACGACCCGCGCCCCACGGCGAAGGTGCCCACACCAGACACTCACCGTGAGGTTCACGCATGCCCAGCAACTTCTTCATCCCCGACCCGGAGGGGCAGGTCCCCAGCGCCGAGGGCTACTTCGGCGAGTTCGGCGGCAAGTTCATCCCCGAGGCCCTCGTCGCGGCGGTCGACGAGGTGGCCGTCGAGTACGACAAGGCGAAGGCCGACCCCGAGTTCGCCCGCGAGCTGGACGACCTGCTGGTCCACTACACCGGCCGCCCGTCGTCCCTCACCGAGGTCCCCCGTTTCGCCGCGGAAGCGGGTGGCGCCCGGATCTTCCTCAAGCGCGAGGACCTCAACCACACCGGCTCCCACAAGATCAACAACGTGCTCGGGCAGGCCCTGCTGACCAGGCGCATGGGCAAGACCCGCGTGATCGCCGAGACCGGCGCCGGCCAGCACGGCGTGGCGACGGCCACCGCCTGCGCGCTCTTCGGCCTCGACTGCACCATCTACATGGGCGAGATCGACACGCAGCGCCAGGCCCTGAACGTGGCCCGCATGCGCATGCTCGGCGCCGAGGTCATCGCCGTGAAGTCCGGCAGCCGCACGCTGAAGGACGCGATCAACGAGGCCTTCCGCGACTGGGTCGCCAACGTCGACCGCACGCACTACCTGTTCGGCACCGTCGCCGGCCCGCACCCCTTCCCGGCGATGGTGCGCGACTTCCACCGCGTCATCGGCGTCGAGGCCCGCCGCCAGCTCCTGGAGCAGGCCGGACGCCTCCCGGACGCCGCGATCGCCTGCGTCGGCGGCGGCTCCAACGCCATCGGCCTCTTCCACGCCTTCATCCCCGACGCGGACGTCCGCCTCATCGGCTGCGAGCCCGCCGGACACGGCATCGAGACCGGCGAGCACGCGGCCACCCTGAGCGCGGGCGAGCCGGGCATCCTGCACGGTTCCCGGTCCTACGTCCTCCAGGACGACGAGGGCCAGATCACCGAGCCGTACTCGATCTCGGCCGGACTGGACTACCCGGGTATCGGCCCGGAGCATTCCTACCTCAAGGACTCCGGCCGCGGCGAGTACCGTGCGGTCACCGACGACGCCGCCATGCAGGCCCTGCGCCTGCTGTCGCGCACCGAGGGCATCATCCCGGCCATCGAGAGCGCCCACGCGCTGGCCGGCGCCATCGAGGTCGGCAAGGAGCTGGGCAAGGACGGGCTGATCGTCGTCAACCTCTCCGGCCGCGGAGACAAGGACATGGACACCGCCGCCCGCTACTTCGGGCTGTACGACACCGACGCCGAGGTCGCCGCCGACGAGGCAGGCACCGCCGAGATCGAGGGGGACGCCAAGTGAGCGGGAACGTACAGCTGCTGAACGACACCCTCGCCGCGGCGAAGGCCGAGGGCCGTTCCGCCCTCATCGCCTACCTCCCCGCCGGGTTCCCGACCGTGGACGGCGGCATCGCGGCGGTCAAGGCCGCGATCGACGGCGGCGCCGACGTCGTCGAGGTGGGACTGCCGCACAGCGACCCCGTCCTCGACGGGCCCGTCATCCAGACCGCCGACGACATCGCCCTGCGCGGCGGCGTGCGCATCGCCGACGTCATGCGCACCGTCCGGGAGGCGCACGCGGCCACCGGCGCGCCGATCCTCGTCATGACGTACTGGAACCCCATCGACCGCTACGGTGTCGAGCGCTTCACCGCCGAGCTGGCCGAGGCGGGCGGCGCCGGGTGCATCCTGCCCGACCTGCCGGTCCAGGAGTCGGCGCTGTGGAGGGAGCACGCCGACAAGCAGGGACTCGCCACCGTCTTCGTGGTCGCGCCCAGCAGCAGGGACGCCAGGCTCGCCGAGATCACCGCGGCCGGCAGCGGATTCGTCTACGCCGCCTCGCTCATGGGCGTCACCGGCACCCGCGAGTCGGTCGGCGCGCAGGCCGAGGACCTGGTGCGGCGCACCCGCGCCACCACCGGCATCCCCGTCTGCGTCGGGCTCGGCGTCTCCAACGCCGCGCAGGCCGCCGAGGTGGCCGGCTTCGCCGACGGCGTGATCGTCGGCTCGGCGTTCGTCAAGCGCATGCTGGACGCTCCCGACGACGCGGCCGGCCTGGAGGGCGTCCGCACCCTCGCCGCCGACCTGGCGAAGGGCGTGCGCGGACAGGCGTGACGGCAAGCACGTGACGGGGTCCCCCGTACGGGTGGACCTGTGACCGGGGAGGCGCGCTGCGCCTCCCCGGTTCGTTCTGCGGGGTGTGAGCGAGAAGAACCGAGAGGGAAAGCGCACCGCCCGTCAGAAGCTGGCGGCCGAGCGCGAGAAGCAGAAGTCCAAGGACAAGCGCCGGCGCGCGCTGATCGTCGGCGCGAGCGTGGTCTGCGTCCTGGGGCTCGCGGCGGTGATCGGCGTGGTCGCCGCGAACGCGGGCAAGGACGACGGCAGCGAGGCGGCGGGCCCGGTCGTGGCGCCCTCCGGGGCGCAGGGCAAGGACAGCCTCGCGATCCCCGTCGGCAAGGAGAGCGCGAAGTCCACGCTCACCGTCTGGGAGGATTTCCGCTGCCCGGCCTGCAAGGCCTTCGAGCTGGCGTACCGCGACACGATCCACGAGCTCACCGAAGCCGGGCAGCTCAAGGTCGAGTACCACCTGGCGACGATCATCGACGGCAACATGGGCGGAACAGGCTCCCGCAAGTCCGCCAACGCCGCCGCCTGCGCCCAGGACGCGGGCAGGTTCACGTCGTACCACGACGTGCTGTTCACCAACCAGCCGGCGGAGTCCGACGACGCCTTCGCCGACGAGAGCAAGCTGCTCGACCTGGCACGCGAGGCCGACGGCCTCGACACCACCCTCTTCCAGGAGTGCGTCAGGAACGGTACGCACAACAGCTGGGTGGAGAAGTCCAACAAGGCCTTCCTCGACGGCGACTTCGGCGGCACGCCGACCGTCCTGCTGGACGGCGAGAACATCTACCAGGACGGCTCCCTGACACCGGCGAAGCTGAAGCAGATGGTGCGGGACGCCAACAAGTAGCGCGGCGACGGACGGTTCCGGAGCGCCTGCGGGGCGCTCGTTCCGTCCGCCCGTTACGGACCCGTAGCCGGGCTGCCCTCCGCGGGTCCCGCCCGACACGGTAGCGTCGACCCTGCCATGGAACTTGCCTTCATTCCCAGCCCGTCGCGCGGGGTGCTGAACCTCGGTCCCATCCCGCTGCGCGGCTACGCGTTCTGCATCATCATCGGCGTCTTCGTTGCCGTCTGGCTAGGCAACAAGCGCTGGGTCGCCCGGGGCGGGCGGCCCGGCACGGTGGCCGACATCGCGGTCTGGGCCGTTCCGTTCGGCCTGATCGGCGGCCGGCTCTACCACGTGATCACGGACTACCAGCTGTACTTCAGCGAGGGCCGTGACTGGGTCGACGCCTTCAAGATCTGGGAGGGCGGCCTCGGCATCTGGGGCGCGATCGCGTTCGGCGCGCTGGGTGCCTGGATCGGCGCCCGGCGGATGGGCGTCCCGATGCCCGCGTACGCCGACGCCGTCGCCCCCGGCATCGCCCTCGCGCAGGCCATCGGCCGCTGGGGCAACTGGTTCAACCAGGAGCTGTACGGCAAGGCCACCGACCTCCCCTGGGCCGTGGAGATCACCTCGTCGGCAGACGGCCGGGTGCCGGGCACGTACCACCCGACGTTCCTGTACGAGTCGCTGTGGTGCATCGGCGTCGCCGTGCTCGTCATCTGGGCCGACCGCCGCTTCGAGCTCGGCCACGGGCGGGCGTTCGCGCTGTACGTCGCCGCGTACTGCGCGGGCCGGTTCTGGATCGAGTACATGCGCGTCGACGACGCCCACCACATCCTGGGTCTCAGGCTGAACAACTGGACCGCGCTCCTCGTCTTCCTGCTCGCCGTGGTGTACCTGGTGCTCTCGGCGCGGATGCGGCCGGGCCGCGAGGCCGTCATCGAGCCGGGCGCGGAATCCTCCGGCGGTGACGCCGGGGACGACGCGAAGGACGCCGCCGGCGCCGGTTCCGAGGATGCCGGGGACGGCACCGTGAAGCACGAGACCGGCGTGAAGGACGAGACGGACGTGAAGGACGAGACCGGCGTGAAGGACGTGAAGGACGGAGCCGACTCGGCCAAGAAGGGCTGACGGCCCGCCGCCGTACGTCGCCGAGGGCGCCCGGAACTCTCCGGGCGCCCTCGGCGTATGTCAGGACAGGGCGGGCCGCCGGGCCAGCGACAGGGTGCGCTGGGCCGTCGCCACCACCGCCGCGTCGATGAACCGTCCGTCCGGCAGCGCCAGCGCGCCCGGCTGGGCGGTGGCCGCCTTGACGATCGTCTCCGCCTCCTCCAGCTCCCGCTCGGTGGGCAGGTACGCCCGCTCGATGATCGGCAGCTGGCGCGGGTGGATCGCGGCGCGCCCCAGGAAGCCCAGGGCGCGGCCGTGGGCGCAGGACGCCGCCAGGCCCTCGAGGTCCCGGGTGTCCGGATGCACCGTCTGCGACGGCGGTACCAGGCCCGCTGCCCGCGCGGCCACGACCACGCGAGAGCGCGACCAGTCCAGGCCGGCGTCGCCGCGTACGCCGAGGTCGGCGCGGAGGTCCGCCTCGCCGAGGGCGATACCGCGCAGCGACGGATGGGCGCCGGCGATGAGGTGGGCCCGCTCCACGCCGAGGGCCGATTCGAGCAGGGCGTACAGCGGTGGCCCGCCGGTGGCCGTCGCGACGCCGGTGATCTGTCCGGGGGACGTCACCTTGGGCAGTCGCAGCCCGGACAGCCCCGGCAGCGCGGCCAGCGCCGCCAGGTCCGCCGCGGCGAGTGGCCCGTCCAGGGCGTTGACGCGGACGTGGACCGGCACCGGCTGCGGCTCGGTGAGCAGCTCGGCGGTGGCCTCACGGGCGTAGTCCTTGCGGTCCGGGGCGACCGCGTCCTCCAGGTCGACCACGACGACGTCGGCACCGGCGGCCAGCGCCTTGGCGACCACCCGGGGCCGGTCCCCGGGGGCGTACAGCCAGGTCAGCGGGGATGCGGTCATACGACGCCCTCCTCGCGCAGCTCCTTCACGTCCGCCGGGGTGAGGCCCAGCTCGGTCAGCACCTCCTCGGTGTCCGCGCCGTGCGGGCGGCCCGCCCAGCGGATCGCGCCGGGGGTCGCGGAGAGCCGGAAGAGGACGTTCTGCATGCGCAGGGGGCCCAGCTCGGGGTCGTCGACGGTGGTGACGGTGTCGAGGGCCCGGTACTGCGGGTCGGACATCACGTCCCGTACGTCCTGGACCGGGGCGACCGCCGCCTGGGCCTTCTCGAACTCGGCGAGCACGTCGGCGCGGCTGTGCCGGGCGATCCAGTCGCCGACCGCCGCGTCGAGCACGTCGGAGTGCCGGGCCCGGTCGGTGCCCGTGCCGAACCAGGGCTCGTCGATCAGCTCCGGGCGGCCCACCAGGCGCATCACGCGCTCGGCGACCGACTGGGCGGAGGTGGAGACGGCGACCCAGGTGCCGTCGGCGGTGCGGTAGGTGTTGCGCGGGGCGTTGTTCTGCGAGCGGTTGCCGGTGCGCGGCTGGACGTGGCCGAGCTGGTCGTACCAGGTCGGCTGGGGGCCCAGCACGGTCAGGATCGGCTCGATGATCGCCATGTCGACGACCTGGCCCTCGCCGGTGCGTTCCCGGGCGGCCAGCGCCGTCATCACGGCGTACGCCGTCGCCAGCGCGGCGATGGAGTCGGCCAGGCCGAACGGCGGCAGCGTCGGGGGAGCGTCCGGCTCGCCGGTCATCGCGGCGAAGCCGCTCATCGCCTCGGCGAGCGTGCCGAAGCCGGGGCGGCGGGCGTACGGGCCGAACTGGCCGAAGCCGGTGACGCGGGTGAGGACCAGCCGGGGGTTGACGGCGGACAGTTCGTCCCAGCCCAGGTCCCACCTCTCCAGGGTGCCCGGGCGGAAGTTCTCGATGACGACGTCCGCGGTCGCGGCGAGGCGGAGGAGGGTGGTGCGGCCGGCGGGCTTGGACAGGTTCAGGGTGATCGTGCGCTTGTTGCGGCCCAGCAGTTTCCACCACAGGCCGATGCCGTCCTTGGCGGGGCCGTGGCCCCGGGAGGGGTCGGGCCGGTCGGGGTGTTCGACCTTGACGACCTCGGCGCCGAAGTCGCCGAGCATGGTGGCGGCGAGCGGGCCCGCGAAGAGGGTGGCGAGGTCGAGGACGCGCAGACCGGTCAGTGGGGAGGCCGGGGAGGCGGGGGAGGCGGGGGCAGGGGTCACGCGGGGCTGGGGCATGGGCGGGTGGCCTCCCGGTGGGTGAGGTGGGCGAGGGTGTCGAAGCCGGTGCCGTCGAAGTCGCCGACGGAGGTGGCCAGGCGGTTCTTCAGCGGTGCCGTCCAGTGCTCGGGCAGGGCGGCGGGGGAACCGGCGAGGAGGCCGGCGACGCTGCCGGCGGTGGCGCCGTTGGAGTCGGTGTCCCAGCCGCCGGACACGGCACGGGAGACCGAGCCGGTGAAGTCGCCGTCCGCGTGGGTGAGGGCGGCGGCGATCAGGGCCGTGTTGGGGACGGCGTGGACCCAGTGGTGGGTGGGGGAGTGGCGGGCGTGGAGCGCGTCCACGACCGTGTCGAAGCCGGTGTGCGTCCCGGCGAGGCGGATGGCGTGGCGGACGGCGGTCGCGAGCCGGGAGCCGGGCGGTACGACCGTGAGGCCCGCGCGCAGGCAGGCGTGGACGTCATGGGCACCGGTGGCGGCGGTGGCGATGACGGCCGCCGCGAACATCGCCGCGTAGACGCCGTTGGCGGTGTGGGTGAGGGTGGCGTCGCGGTGCGCCTGCGCGGCAGCGGCTGCCGGGTCGCCGGCGTTGGTCCAGCCGTGCACGTCGGCCCGGATCAGGGCGCCGATCCACTCGCGGAACGGGTTGCGGTGGCGGGCGGTGTGCGGGGGTTCGAGGCCGCCGAGCAGGTTGCGGTAGGCGAGGCGTTCGGCGGTGAAGGTGCGGCCGGCGGGGAGTTCGTCGAGCCAGAGGCGGGCGACGTCGGCGGTGGTGAAGTTCCTGCCGTGGCGTCGGAGGAGCAGGAGGCCCAGGAGGGGGTAGTTGAGGTCGTCGTCCTCCGGCATGCCGTCGATGTTCTCCGCGAGGGAGGTGGGTGCGGAGCGGCGGTTCCACGGGTACGCGGTGGTGAGGTCCCCGGGCAGGCCCCGGGCGGTGAAGTACGTGGTCGGGGGCCAGTTGCCGGCGGCCCGGGCGAGGAGCCGGATGCCGGTCAGGGGGAGCTTCTCGACCGGTTTGCCGAGGAGGCAGCCGGCGGCCCGGCCGAGCCAGGCGGCTTCGAGGCGGGCGCAGGACACGGTGACGGCCGAGGATCGGGGTGCGGGCCAGCCCGGGCACAGGGCCTTGATCCGGTCCAGGTCCGTGGGCTCCGCGTCGGCCAGCGGGCTCGGCAGGCCGGACAGTTCGTCCAGCAGGTCCTCCGCGAGCCGCCGCAGGCGGCGGGAGGCCGGCCGGGAGGAGGCCCCCGCCCGGGCGGGGGCCTCGCAGCCGCCCGCCGCCCGCCAGCGCGCCGCGACCGCCGACGGGTCCCGGCCGTCCTGCGCCGCCTGGCGCAGCTCGTGGCCGATCAGGTCCTCGGGCTGGACCCAGGTCAGCCGGAGCATCCCGCACCCCCGATCGCGGTGAACGCCCGCTCGTGCGCGCGGCGCCGCGTCACGTCGCGCTCGAAGACCTCCCGGGCCACCGAGGTGAGTGTCGACGCCGGTTGCCACAGGTCCAGGCGGCTCGCCTCCGCGACCGTCTTCGCCCAGTCCTCCGGGACCGGTGAGCCCAGCGCCCCGGCCAGCGCGCCCGCCATCGTGGCGATGGAGTCGCAGTCGCGGCCGTAGTTCACCGCGCCGAGGACCGCGTGCCGGTAGTCGCCACCGGCGACGAGGAGCATGCCGAGGGCGACGGGCAGTTCCTCGATCGCGTGCAGCCGGGACGGGCGGCGGGCGCCGAGCGAGGGCGCGCGGTAGTCGGCGCCCACCGTGTCGTACGGGGCGACCGCCTCCCGCAGCGGCACGAGCGCCGACTCGAACTCCGAGTACCGCGAGGCCACTTCGCAGACCGCCTCGATCGCCGCCCGGGTGCCGTCCTTCGCCAGGGACAGACAGGCCGCCACCACCGAGGCCGGCGTCGCCCCGGGCAGGCAGGCCGCGGCCACCGCCGCCGCGAGGACACCGGCCGCCTCACGGCCGTACGACGACTGGTGCGCGCCCGCGACGTCCAGCGCCTCGGCGTAGGCGCCCGCCGGATGGCCCGCGTTGACCAGGCCGACCGGGGCCATGTACATCGCGGCACCGCAGTTGACGATGTTGCCGGTGCCCGCCTCGCGCGGGTCCACGTGGCCGTAGTGGATCCTCGCCACCAGCCACTTCTCCGCCAGGAAGATCCGCTGGAGCGGGATGGCCTCCGCCTCCAGTTCCGGAATCCAGCGCGGGTCGGTCATCAGGTCCGGGACCAGGTGCTCGGCGACCGAGTAGGCGTCGAGGTGGTCGCGGACCGTGTCGTACACCCGTACCAGCGCGTGGGTCATCAAGGTGTCGTCGGTGATGTGGCCGTCGCCCTTGTGGTACGGGGCGATGGGGCGGGCGGTGCGCCAGGCGCCGCCGTTCCAGGGGCCGACGACGCCGTGGACGCGGCCGCCGTGGCGTTCGAGGATCTGCTCGGGGGAGTAGCCCTCGACCGGGCCGCCGAGGGCGTCGCCGACGGCCGCGCCGACGAGGGCGCCGGTGACGCGCTCCTCCAGGGTGGCCGTGCCGCTTTCCGTTGTGCCGGGTGTCCTCATGTCATGTCTCGTCCTTCTCGTCCCTGTGGTCCTTCCGGGCCTTCTGGTCCTTCTCGCCGGGACGGTTGCGTGGCGTGCAGGAGTCCGGCGAGTTCGACCAGGTCGGTGCCGGTGAGGCGGGGCAGTACGCAGCCGGGCAGGGTGCGGCAGGCCTCCCTCCAGGACGCGGGGACGGACGTGCCGCCGCCCAGCGCGCCGGTGAGGGCGCCGGCCAGTGCGGGAGCGGAGTCCGCGACCCTGGAGAGGCAGGCCGCCGCCGGTACGGCCTCCGCGACGCGGCCCCGGGCGGCGGTGGCCAGCGCGAGGGCGACCGGGACGGTCTCGGCGGCGGCGATGCCGTAGCTGTAGACGTGGTCGACGATCCTGTGCTCCAGCAGTGGGACGAGAGCGAAGGCGCTCTCGGCGTCCGCCGCCAGTGCCAGCGCCAGGCGGGCGTTTCGGCCGATCTCCGTTTCCTCGGGGAGTTCGGCGAGCGCGGCCGTCACGCAGGTACGTACGTCGGTGCCGTCGAGAGCGCACGCCACTGCCGCCGCCATGGCCCGGGCGCCGTGCACGCCGTCGCCGTCCTGGGTGTAGCGGGCGTCGAACTCGGCGAGGTCGGCGGCGAGCCGCGGGGCGCCGGGGTGGGCGACGGCGAGGACGCAGGCCCGGACGCAGGCGGCGTCGTCGAAGTAGTGCGGGTTGTCGTGGCCGGTGGCGGGCGGGCGCAGGCCGGTGGCGAGGTTGCCGAGCCCGGCCCGTACCGAGATGCGGGCGCGCAGCGGAAGTACGGCCGACTCGACCTCGGGGGCGCGGTCTGCCGCGGCGGCCACCTCGCTGGCGACGGCGTTCCAGGTCAGGTCGATCGCGGCACGCATCCGCCGCTCCCGGCTGAGGTCGCCGAGCGCGCTGTCGTCCCCGGCGCGCAGCACCGCCTCCGCCGCGAAGGCGGCCCACTCGGCGTCGTCCGACGGTCCGAGGCGGAGCGGCTCCGAGGGCTGGTTGAGGGCGATGGGGACGGGGAGGGTGGTGGTCGCGTTCTGCTCGGCGAAGGTGTCCAGTTCGCGGGTGAGGCGGCGCGTCCACTCGGGCATCCGGGCGGCCCGGTGCCGGGCGGCGGGCCAGCCGGCGGCGTCCCCCGCGGCGAGCCCGAGGAGAAGGCCCTCGATACGGTCGGGCCCCGGCGCCGCGCGGGCCGGCGTGGCGGACCCGGGCTCGGCTCCCGGCCGGTGCCCGCTCCCGGCGGGCGCCGACTCCTCCGGCGCGCCGGGCGGGGCGACGTACGCGGTGGTGGCCGGCTCCTCACCGGCGGCACGGGACCTGCTCACGGCCCCACCCCCGTCGCCGCGTCACCGTACGGCACGGTTCCGGGCCCGGCGCGCCCTGCGGGGTCCGGCTCCGGTACGGCGGTGCCGCGCGGTGCCGGGCCCTGGTCCGCCGCGGCGAGAGGGGCGCTGCGTACCCGGTCGCCGTGCTCCGCGAGCGCGCCGCCCGGTACCGGAGCGAGCCGGTCGTCCCGTACCGGAGCGAGCCCGTCGTCCGGTGCGGACTTCTGGTCTCGGTGGGGTGGGGGCTTCTGTCCTCGGTTCGGTGGGGGTTCCGGGTCTCGGTCCGGTGCGGACTCCTGGCCTCGGTCCGGTGGGGGCCCCTGTGGTCGGTCCGGTGCCGGTTCCAGTCCGCGGGCCGACCCGGCGGGCCCTGGTACGGAGCCGTCGGCGGGTCCCGGTACGGAGCCGTCGGCGGGCGCCCGTACGGGGCCGGTGTGCCGTGTGGCGTGCTCGCCCGGGGCGGGGGCGTCGCGGGGGCGGGGGCTCCCGCCCCGTGGGCCGTTGCGGGCCCGGGCGGTGCGTGAGCGGTCCTCCCGGTCCTCCGCGTCCCGGTCCTCCGCGTCCCGGTCCTCCGCGTCCCGGTTCTCCGCGCTCCGCGTCTCCGCGTCCCGCGTCAGCAGGTCCGCGACCTCCAGCACATGGTGGCCCGCCATCGACGGCAGGCAGCTGCCGCGGGCCGGGCCGATGGCCGCCGCCCACTCGGCCGGGATCGCGGCGGCGCCCCGGGACGCACCGGCCAGGGCGCCGGCCACCGCCGCCGTGGTGTCGGCGTCGCGGCCCATGTTGACGGCCGTCAGCACGGCGTCCGTGAAGTCGCCGTCGGCCGCCGCGTACGCGCCGAAGGCGAGGGCGACCGCCTCGGGGGCGAGGTCGGTCCAGGGGTAGCCGCCGATGACCACCGCGGAGCGGACGGCGCGTTCGCCGAGGTGGGCCGCGGTCATCGCGCGGCGCAGGCAGCGGGCCGTCCAGGAGTCGTCCGGGACGACGGCCAGGGCGGAGGCCACGACCGCGACGGTCGGCGCCCCCGCCATCGCCGCCGCGACACCCGCCGCCACCGCCTGGCCGCCGTAGATGCCCTCGCCGTCGTGGCTGACCGAGCCGTCGATCGCCACCAGCCGGGCAGCCTCGGCGGGCCGGCCCGCCGCGAACACGCCGTGGGGCGCGGCCCGCATGGCCAGTCCGTCGCTCCAGGCGTGGCGGTGCTGGGCGGAGACGGGGGCGGCCAGACCGCGGCGCAGGTTCTCCAGGGTGCCGCGTTCGCTGAAGCCCGCGCCCCGGAACGGGCCCTCCTCCCGGTCCGCGATCCACTCGTGCCAGGCCGTCTCGACATGGCCGGGGGTGAGTGCGGAGCCGTATCGGGCCAGCAGCAGGCCCGAGAAGATCGCGTACTCGGTGTCGTCGGTGCCGGCCGGCTTCTTCGCCACGTATCCCGTGATCCGCCCCCAGCGGGCGCGGATCTCGGAGGGCAGCATGTTCTCGGCCGGCGCCCCGAGGGCGTCGCCGACGGCCAGCCCGAGCAGCGCGCCGCGGGCCCGTTCGCGGAGTCCGACGGCGTCCCCGGGCGCGGGGGCCGGGGGAATGCAGGCGGTGGATGCCATGCGGCCTCTCCTCTCCCTTTGCGGATGTGTCCCCGGTGCGGTGCGCAGCGCAGCCTCACAGGCTTCAGCGTCACCCGGTCGACATATGTGCACACAAGATCACGGATGAGCGTCGGGAGGTAAAACCGCAGGTAAGCCCAGCCTTTCCTTGCTGGCGACGTGGAATTTGCCGACGTAGATTGGTTGTTGTCGAGAAGTAGAACGTGTCCAAGCTAGTTTTTCCGGGGGATCCCGCATGGCCATCATCGAAACCGAGGCGCCGCTGCACGAGGCGCACCGCGACAACCACACGCACCGCGACGTGAACGGCGGCTGGCTGCGCCCCGCCGTCTTCGGCGCGATGGACGGCCTGGTCTCCAACCTCGCCCTGATGACCGGCGTCGCGGGCGGCGCGGCCGCTCAGCAGACCGTCGTCCTGAGCGGGCTGGCCGGGCTGGCCGCCGGCGCCTTCTCGATGGCCGCCGGCGAGTACACCTCCGTCGCCTCGCAGCGCGAGCTCGTCGAGGCCGAGCTGGACGTGGAGCGCCAGGAGCTGAGGAAGCACCCGGCGGACGAGGAGGCCGAGCTCGCCGCGCTCTACGAGGCCCGCGGCGTCGAAACCGGCCTCGCCCGCGAGGTCGCCCGTCAGCTGTCCCGCGACCCCGAGCAGGCCCTGGAGATACACGCCCGCGAGGAACTGGGCATCGACCCCTGCGACCTGCCGTCGCCGCTGGTCGCGGCCGTTTCGTCGTTCGGGTCCTTCGCGCTGGGCGCCCTGCTCCCCGTCCTGCCGTTCCTGCTCGGTGCCAGTGCGCTGTGGCCCGCGGTGGTGCTCGCGCTGGCCGGGCTGTTCCTGTGCGGCGCGGTGGTCGCCAAGGTCACGGCACGCAGCTGGTGGTACAGCGGGCTGCGGCAGCTCGTCCTCGGTGGCGCGGCGGCCGGTGTGACGTACGTCCTGGGCAGTCTGTTCGGAACGGCCGTAGGATAGCTCGGCTCGGACTTATGCGTCGGACCGCATAAGTAACCGTTACTCGCTGGTTTCGAGCGTGTGATCCCCGGGCATGAGCCGTAAGCGCTGCAGGCAACGAGGCCCGCCGCGCGCCCGCGGAGTGAGCGACGGCGCTTCCTCCGCGTCTCGGACCGACGGGCATCGATCTGTCCGCTTCGGTCTCCACAGCCTCCACCGCCGGGTGTGCGGAACCCCGCCGCGACCCCTCGGTGTCCACATGTTGGAACGGATTATCCCGCTTTCCGAGAACCGCTCCATCATGTAATCTGCACCAAATTTTGCACACACGCAGAGGGCCAACGTCGTCCCTCGGCACTTTGCACCTGCCAGATGACGACGACGGGAGAGCCGATGCGTACGCCGCGCCAGCCGTCCCAGCACTCCGCGAATGGCCAGAACCGGTCCTTCATGGATGCTCGCCCTGCCGCGCAGGGTATGTACGACCCCCGCAACGAGCACGACGCCTGCGGCGTCGGTTTCGTCGCCACTCTCACCGGCGAGGCTTCGCACACCCTGGTCGACCAGGCGCTCACCGTGCTGCGCAACCTGGAGCACCGGGGCGCCACCGGCTCCGAGCCCGACTCGGGCGACGGCGCGGGCATCCTCTCCCAGGTACCGGACGCCTTCTTCCGCGAGGTGGCCGGATTCGAACTGCCCGAGGCCGGGGCGTACGCCGTCGGCATCGCCTTCCTGCCGGTGGACGGCACCGAGGACGCCGTCTCGCGAATCGAGACGATCGCGACCGAGGAGGGCCTCACCGTCCTCGGCTGGCGCGAGGTCCCGGTCGCCCCGCAGATGCTCGGCGCCACCGCCCGTTCCACCATGCCGGTCTTCCGCCAGATCTTCGTGACCGACGGCACGTCGCAGGGCATCGCCCTCGACCGCCACGCCTTCGCGCTGCGCAAGCGCGCCGAGCGTGAGGCCGACGTCTACTTCCCGTCGCTGTCCGCGCGGACCATCGTCTACAAGGGCATGCTGACCACCGGCCAGCTGGAGCCGTTCTTCCCGGACCTGTCCGACCGCCGCTTCGCCTCCGCGATCGCGCTCGTGCACTCCCGGTTCTCGACGAACACCTTCCCGGCCTGGCCGCTCGCCCACCCCTACCGCTTCGTCGCGCACAACGGCGAGATCAACACGGTCAAGGGCAACCGCAACTGGATGGTCGCCCGCGAGTCCCAGCTCGCCTCCGACCTGTTCGGCTCGTCCCCCGACCTGGAGCGGCTCTTCCCGATCTGCACGCCGGACGCCTCGGACTCCGCCTCCTTCGACGAGGTCCTGGAACTGCTGCACCTCGGCGGGCGTTCGCTGCCGCACTCCGTGCTGATGATGATCCCGGAGGCGTGGGAGAACCACGAGTCCATGAACATCAAGGACTCGGCCCGGCGCGCCTTCTACCAGTTCCACTCCACGATGATGGAGCCCTGGGACGGCCCCGCCTGCGTCACCTTCACCGACGGCACCCAGGTCGGCGCCGTCCTCGACCGCAACGGCCTGCGCCCCGGCCGCTACTGGGTCACCGACGACGGCCTCGTCGTCCTCGGCTCCGAGGTCGGCGTCCTGGACATCGACCCGGCCAAGGTCGTCCGCAAGGGCCGCCTCCAGCCCGGCCGCATGTTCCTCGTGGACACCGCCGAGCACCGCATCATCGAGGACGACGAGATCAAGGCCCAGCTCGCGGCGGAACAGCCGTACGCCGAGTGGATCGAGGCCGGCGAGATCGAGCTGTCCGACCTGCCCGAGCGCGAGCACATCGTGCACACCCACGCCTCGGTCACCCGCCGCCAGCAGACCTTCGGCTACACCGAGGAGGAACTGCGCGTCATCCTCGCGCCGATGGCCAAGGCCGGCGCCGAGCCGATCGGCTCCATGGGCACCGACTCACCGATCGCCGCGCTCTCCGACCGCCCCCGGCTGCTCTTCGACTACTTCACCCAGCTGTTCGCGCAGGTCACCAACCCGCCGCTGGACGCGATCCGCGAGGAGCTGGTCACCTCCCTGCGCTCCTCCCTGGGACCGCAGGGCAACCTGCTCGACCCGACGGCCGCGTCCTGCCGCAGCGTCCTGCTGCCCTTCCCGGTCATCGACAACGACGAGCTGGCCAAGCTCATCCACATCAACGCCGACGGCGACATGCCCGGCTTCAAGGCCGCGACCCTCTCCGGTCTCTACCGGGTGCACGGCGGCGGTGACGCGCTGGCCGCGCGCATAGAGGACATCTGCGCCGAGGCCGACGCCGCCATCGAGAACGGCGCCCGGCTCATCGTCCTGTCCGACCGCCACTCGGACGCCGAGCACGCACCGATCCCCTCGCTGCTGCTCACCGCGGCCGTCCACCACCACCTCATCCGCACCAAGCAGCGCACCCAGGTGGGCCTGCTGGTCGAGGCCGGTGACGTCCGCGAGGTCCACCACGTCGCCCTGCTCATCGGCTTCGGCGCCGCCGCCGTCAACCCGTACCTGGCGATGGAGTCCGTCGAGGACCTGGTCCGCGCGGGCACCTTCCTGCCCGGCGCCGAGCCCGAGCAGGCCATCCGGAACCTGATCTACGCCCTCGGCAAGGGCGTCCTCAAGGTCATGTCCAAGATGGGCATCTCCACCGTCGCCTCCTACCGCGGCGCCCAGGTCTTCGAGGCCGTCGGCCTGGACGAGGCCTTCGTCGCGAAGTACTTCAACGGCACCGCCACCAAGATCGGCGGCGTCGGCATCGACGTCATCGCCAAGGAGGTCGCCGCCCGGCACGCCAAGGCGTACCCGGCCAGCGGCATCGCGCCCGCCCACCGCGCCCTGGACATCGGCGGCGAGTACCAGTGGCGCCGCGAGGGCGAGCCGCACCTGTTCGACCCGGAGACGGTCTTCCGCCTCCAGCACTCCACGCGCTCCGGCGAGTACGACATCTTCAAGAAGTACACCGAGCGCGTGAACGAGCAGTCCGAGCGCCTGATGACGCTGCGCGGCCTGTTCGGGTTCAAGAGCGACCGGCAGCCGATCTCCCTCGACGAGGTCGAGCCCGTCTCCGAGATCGTCAAGCGCTTCTCCACCGGCGCCATGTCGTACGGCTCCATCTCCCAGGAGGCGCACGAGACCCTCGCCATCGCCATGAACCAGCTGGGCGGCAAGTCCAACACCGGTGAGGGCGGCGAGGACCCGGAGCGCCTGTACGACCCGGCGCGCCGCTCCTCGATCAAGCAGGTCGCCTCCGGCCGCTTCGGCGTCACCTCCGAGTACCTGGTCAACGCCGACGACATCCAGATCAAGATGGCCCAGGGCGCCAAGCCCGGCGAGGGCGGCCAGCTGCCCGGCCACAAGGTGTACCCCTGGGTCGCCAAGACCCGCCACTCCACGCCCGGCGTCGGCCTGATCTCCCCGCCGCCGCACCACGACATCTACTCCATCGAGGACCTGGCCCAGCTGATCCACGACCTGAAGAACGCGAACCCGCAGGCGCGGATTCACGTCAAGCTGGTCTCCGAGGTCGGCGTCGGCACGGTCGCGGCGGGTGTGTCGAAGGCGCACGCGGACGTCGTCCTCATCTCCGGCCACGACGGCGGCACCGGCGCCTCGCCGCTGACCTCGCTGAAGCACGCGGGCGGCCCCTGGGAGCTCGGCCTCGCCGAGACCCAGCAGACCCTGCTGCTCAACGGCCTGCGCGACCGGATCGTCGTCCAGACCGACGGCCAGCTCAAGACCGGCCGGGACGTCGTCATCGCCGCGCTGCTCGGCGCCGAGGAGTTCGGTTTCGCGACCGCGCCGCTCGTCGTCTCCGGCTGCGTCATGATGCGCGTCTGCCACCTGGACACCTGCCCGGTCGGCATCGCCACCCAGAACCCGGTGCTCCGCGACCGGTTCTCCGGCAAGGCCGAGTACATCGTGAACTTCTTCCGGTTCATCGCCGAGGAGGTCCGCGAGATCCTCGCCGAGCTGGGCTTCCGCTCCATCGAGGAGGCCGTCGGCCACGCCGAGACCCTCGACGTCACCCGCGCCGTCCACCACTGGAAGGCACAGGGCCTCGACCTGGAGCCGCTGTTCCACGTGCCCGCGCTGCCCGAGGGCGCGGTGCGCCACCAGACGGTCCTCCAGGACCACGGGCTGGAGAAGGCGCTCGACAACCAGCTCATCAAGCTCGCCTCCGACGCCCTGGGCGCCTCGGACGCGACCGACGCCGTCCCCGTGCGCGCCCAGGTCGCCATCCGCAACATCAACCGCACGGTCGGCACCATGCTCGGCCACGAGGTCACGAAGAAGTTCGGCGGCGCGGGCCTGCCCGACGACACCGTCGACATCACCTTCACCGGCTCCGCCGGCCAGTCCTTCGGCGCCTTTGTCCCGCGCGGCATCACGCTGCGCCTGGAGGGCGACGCCAACGACTACGTCGGCAAGGGCCTGTCCGGCGGCCGGATCGTCGTCCGCCCCGACCGGGGCGCCGACCACCTCGCCGAGTACTCCACCATCGCCGGCAACACCATCGGCTACGGCGCCACCGGCGGCGAGATGTTCCTGCGCGGCAAGGTCGGCGAGCGCTTCTGCGTCCGCAACTCCGGCGCGCTGGTCGTCTCCGAGGGCGTCGGCGACCACGGCTGCGAGTACATGACCGGCGGCCACGCGGTCGTCCTCGGCGAGACCGGACGCAACTTCGCGGCCGGCATGTCCGGCGGCGTCGCCTACGTCATCGACCTCGACCGCGACAACGTCAACGCCGGCAACACGGGCGCGATCGAGGCACTCGACGACACCGACCGGCAGTGGCTGCACGACGTGGTGCGCCGCCACCACGAGGAGACGGGCTCGACCGTCGCCGAGAAGCTGCTCGCCGAGTGGCCCGCCGCCGTGGAGCGCTTCAGCAAGATCATTCCCAGTACGTACAAGGCAGTGCTCGCCGCCAAGGACGCCGCCGAGCGAGCCGGTCTCTCCGAGACCGAGACCACCGAGAAGATGATGGAGGCGGCGACCAATGGCTGATCCCAAGGGCTTCCTGAACCACGGACGCGAGGTCGCCCAGACCCGCCCCGTCGAGGAGCGCGTCAAGGACTGGAACGAGGTCTACGTCCCCGGCTCCCTGCTGCCGATCATCAGCAAGCAGGCCAGTCGGTGCATGGACTGCGGCATCCCGTTCTGCCACAACGGCTGCCCGCTCGGGAACCTGATCCCCGAGTGGAACGACTACGCCTACCGCGAGGACTGGCAGGCCGCGCAGGAGCGCCTGCACGCCACGAACAACTTCCCGGAGTTCACCGGCCGGCTGTGCCCGGCCCCGTGCGAGTCGGCGTGCGTGCTCGGCATCAACCAGCCGCCGGTCACCATCAAGAACGTCGAGGTCTCGATCATCGACAAGGCGTGGGAGACCGGGGACGTCGCCCCGCAGATCCCCGAGCGCCTTTCCGGCAAGACCGTCGCCGTCATCGGCTCCGGCCCGGCCGGTCTCGCCGCCGCCCAGCAGCTCACCCGGGCCGGCCACACCGTCGCCGTCTACGAGCGCGCGGACCGCGTCGGAGGCCTCCTGCGGTACGGCATCCCCGAGTTCAAGATGGAGAAGCGGCACATCAACCGCCGCATCGAGCAGATGCGCGCCGAGGGCACCCGCTTCCGTACCGGTGTCGAGATCGGCCGCGACCTCAAGGCCACCGACCTGAAGAAGCGCTACGACGCCGTCGTCATCGCCGCCGGCGCCACCACCGCCCGCGACCTGCCGGTCCCCGGCCGCGAGCTCCAGGGCATCTACCAGGCCATGGAGTACCTGCCCCTGGCCAACAAGGTCCAGGAGGGTGACTACGTCGCCCCGCCGATCACGGCCGAGGGCAAGCACGTCGTCGTCATCGGCGGCGGCGACACCGGCGCCGACTGCGTGGGCACCGCCCACCGCCAGGGCGCGGCCTCCGTCACCCAGCTGGAGATCATGCCCCGCCCGGGCGAGGAGCGGAACCCGGTCTCCCAGCCGTGGCCGACCTTCCCCATGCTGTACAAGGTCACCTCGGCCCACGAGGAGGGCGGCGAGCGGGTCTACGCCGTCTCCACCACCCACTTCGAGGGCGACGAGGACGGCAACGTCCAGTGGCTGCACATGAGCGAGGTCGAGTTCATCGACGGCAAGCTCACCCCCAAGCCGGGCACCGAGCGCAAGATCCCGGCCCAGCTGGTCACCCTCGCCATGGGCTTCACCGGCACGGACCGGGAGAACGGACTGGTCGACCAGTTCGGCCTGGAGCTCGACGCACGGGGTAACATCGCCCGGGACGCCGACTTCCAGACCAACGTGCCGGGTGTCTTCGTCGCCGGTGACGCCGGCCGCGGCCAGTCGCTCATCGTCTGGGCGATCGCGGAGGGCCGCTCGGCCGCCCGCGGCGCCGACAGCTTCCTGACCGGAGCCAGCGAACTGCCGGCCCCGATCCGCCCGACGGACCGCGCCCTCGCGGTCTGACGGACGGAACAACCGAAGAACGTCCCGCACAAAGGCGTGCGGAACACTGATGGCGCCTGCCCTGTCCCCGACCGGACAAAGGGGCAGGCGCCGTCGCATGCGCGGCTACGGCGGCCTGTACGTCTCCCCGTACGACCCTTACAGCGGGATCTCTCCGCCTGTCAGCTCCGAGACCCTGACCACCGCCGTCACCGCCAGCAGCACCACCAGCCCCACGCACGCCCCCACCTGCACCGTCACCCGGCGCCCGTCCCGGGGCGCGTACGCGTACGCCAGGCCCAGCGCGCCGCCCACCAGCAGGCCGCCGAGATGGCCCTGCCAGGAGGTGAGCCCGGCGGACACCACCAGCCACAGCAGCAGGAACGCCATGAAACGGTTGACCGAGGCCGTGTCCGCGCCCACACGGCGGTGCAGGACGTAGTACGCGGCACCCAAGCCGAAGATCGCGCCCGACGCGCCGACCGAGGACTGCCCGGGGTCGGAAAGCACCAGCTGCAGGACGGACCCGCCGAGCGCCGACAGCAGGTACAGGACGGCGAAACGGACCCGGCCCAGCATCAGCTCCACCACCCGCCCCAGCTGCCACAACGCGACCATGTTCATCGTGATGTGCAGGATCCCGAACGTCCCCTCGAAGGGCGACAGGTGGAGGAAGGCACCGGTGAGCATCCGCTCCCACTCACCCGCGACGATCCCCTCGGCGCGGAAGTCCCCCAGGTACACGCCCCGGTAGACGTAGTGGCCGCCGTCCGGGCCGACCAGTCGCGCCGCGACCATCGAGAACCGGTCCACGATCTCCGGCCGCACCACCTCCGCCAGGTACGCGAGGAGGCTGAGCCCGAACAGGACGTACGTCACCACAGGCGTCGTCGAGACCCGCCCGCCGACGATCGTCCGCGCCTGCCGGAGCGACCGCGCCCCCTCCTTCACACACTCGGGGCAGTGGTGCCCCACGGACGCCTCCCGCATGCAGTCGGGGCAGATGTGACGCTCGCAGCGGGTGCAGCGGACGTGGCACTCCACCGCGGGATGGCGGTAGCAGGTGGTGACGGCGGACTCGGAATCCACGGCCGGCTCCTCGGGACGGGACGGACGGTGAGCCGGTGGGGACGGCGGCGAACAAAATAGCGAACGCCTGTGGACGAGCTGAAAGGAGGGTCGCGCCGTGCCGTAACCTCGGCAGCCAGATGCCGTAAGTCCCAGGGATGACGGGGGAGTCCGCATGGCCGCGATCAGTCTCACCAAGGTGCGGGAGACCGCCCCCGCGCTGGTCGAACCGTACAAGAGCGCCGGGGTGTCGCTGACCAAGCACGGACTGGAGGGGACCCGGGCGGCGGTCTACCTCGTCGTCGACTACTCCGGCTCCATGAAGCCGTACTACAAGGACGGCAGCGTACAGGCGCTCGCCGACCGGGTGCTCGGACTGTCCGCGCACCTCGACGACGACGGCACCGTACCGGTCGTGTTCTTCTCCACGGACGTCGACGCCGTCACCGACATCGCGCTCGCCGACCACGAGGGGCGGATCGAGCGGATCGTGGCCGGCCTCGGACACATGGGCAAGACCAGCTACCACCTGGCCATGGACGCCGTCATCGACCACTACCTGGACAGCGGCGCCCGCCACCCCGCCCTGGTCGTCTTCCAGACCGACGGCGGCCCCATCAACCGGCTCGCCGCCGAACGGTACCTGTGCAAGGCGGCACCGCTGCCCCTGTTCTGGCAGTTCGTCGGCTTCGGCGACCCCGGCAGCCGCCAGTTCGAGTACCTGCGCAAACTCGACGACCTCGCGGTCCCGGCCAAGCGGGCCGTCGACAACGCCGGGTTCTTCCACGCGGGCCGCGACCCGCGCAAGGTGACCGACGCCGAACTGTACGACCGCCTGGTCGGCGAATTCCCCCAATGGCTGGTGGCCGCACGCGCGCAGGGCATCGTGCGGCCCTAGGAACCCCCGGGACGGGACGGCCGGTGAGGGGTCAGTGCGTCAGCGAGAACCCCAGCACCACACCCGCCGACACCTCCACCGTCCCCGGCGCGAGATCTCCGGCCGAGCCGCCGCCCCCGCCGCCGTGGCCGCGGTACTGGCGGAAGGACTCGGCGTCCACGTCCTGGATGTGCACCACCGGGCCCAGCCGCACCCCCGCCGCCTCCGTGTACACCTCGGCCTTGCGCCGGGCGGCCGCCACCGCCCTGCGGCGGGCCTCGTCGCGCATCGCCGGCTTGTCGTGCACGTCGAACTCGACGCCGTCGATCCGGTGCGCGCCCGCGTCGACCGCGTCCACGATCAGCCGCTGGAGATCGTCCAGCGCCCCGGTCTCCACGGAGTACGAGGTCTGGCAGCGGTAGCCGAGGAACCTCCGCTCGCCGCCGTAGCCGTCGTACTCCGAGCTGAGCTTGAGCCGGGAGCCCGAGACCGAGGTGTCCGGTATCCCGTGCCGGCGCAGCACGTCCCGCAACCGCGTCACCGCCGTGCCCGCCTCCTGGAACGCCCGGTCCGGCGCGGGCTCCAGCACGTCCACCGCCAGCTTCAACCGCACCAGCTGCGGCTCGGCCCGCACACTGCCCGCACCGAAGACACTGATCCCCCAGGGCTCGTCGATCGTCTCAGTCATGCGCGCATTGAAGCACCGCACGCCCGTTCACGTATCGCACTCCAGTACCGTCCGGCACAGCCCGCACCGCGCCCGCACCCGCCCCCGCACCGGCACCCTGATCCGCTGATGACAGGTCGGGCACGGGAACGACACCCGCAGCGGCCCCCGCCCGCCCGGCGTGAAGGAGTACGGCCCGTCCACCGGAAGGGCCGCGGCACCATGCGGGTCCTGGGCATGACGCCGGTCCCGCGCATACCGGCGTCGGCCCGCCCAGCCCGCACCGGTCAGCGGCGGCTGCTGCTCGTCCCGGCGCGCCCGGGCCATACCCTTCACGTACGCCGTGTAGGCCTGCGCACTGGTGAACCACACCGACGGGTCCTCACCGAACACCAGCGCCCGCTTCGCCAGGACGTAGCCGAACTCCTCCGGCGTCAGATACCCCAGCTTCTGCGACGACGCCGAATCCTCCCGATAGGCGTCCAGCAGCAGCCAACCGGCACCCAGATACGTCGTCGCCGTGTCGGTGAGGATCTCGTTGTCCCGAAGACCGGCGAAGGACAGGTCGAGACGGTGCAGATACACGTGCATCACCTCGTGCGCCAGGGCCGCGCCGATGTCCCGGCGATGCGCGCGGAACCGGTCGTTCAGCTCGATGAAGTACTCCGGACCCGCCGCGAGCTCGACACTCGCCGCATGCGTCATCTCCCGGAAGGACACGATCATCCGCGCATCCGGAAGACGGTAATGACGCACCAGCTCGTGCGCCACCCGCTGCGCGCCCAGATACAGGTCATCGGTGTCGCAGAACGCCACGTCCGCCGGCGCCACGCTGGCCGAGAACGTCCGCACGGTGTCGCACGACAACCGCCTGTACAGCGCGGTGACGGCCGCCCGCACCGTCTCCAGATGCGGGAAACCATGCTCGACCGGTCCGCCGTTCGCCACGCCCGACCCCCAAGACGCCCGAAGCCCTGCCCCCACTGTACGAGGACAGCCGGGCCGCCGGGCGTTCACCGCCTGAGACGGTCAGCCACGGCCCGCAATCCGCCCTTAGGGTGAACACCCATGACCACCAGCCACACCGGTACCGGTGCCGTCGACCCCGCCGTCCGTGAGGAGCTGGCCCGGCTGCGGGACAGCATCGACAACATCGACGCAGCCGTCGTCCACATGCTCGCCGAACGCTTCAAATGCACCCAGCAGGTCGGCCACCTCAAGGCCCGGCACCAGCTGCCGCCCGCCGATCCGACCCGGGAGGCGAAACAGATCGCCCGGCTGCGCACCCTCGCCGAGAGCGCCAAACTCGACCCGGCGTTCGCCGAGAAGTTCCTGAACTTCATCATCGCCGAGGTCATCCACCACCACGAGCGCATCGCGGAGGACAACGGCAACGGCAGCGCCCCGGCCTCCGACTGACTCCGCGGGCCCCGCGCCCCCACCCACGGGGGCGCACGCCGGAGAGCACGCCGGCCACCGCGGCGGACCGGACAAACCCCGCGTACCCATCCGCCTCTGTGCCCTGCCGACCGCATCAGGCAGCATGTCGTGCATGTCCGTACTGACGCGCGACGAAGCGCAGACCCGAGCCCGGCTCCTCGACGTCCACCACTACACGATCGACCTCGATCTGACCCGTGGGGACGACACCTTCGACTCCCGCACCGTCATCCGCTTCACCGTCCGCGGCGAGCCGGACACCACGGACACCTTCGTCGAGATCAAGCCCGCCGAGCTGCGCACCGTCACCCTGGACGGACACCCCCTCGACCCGGCCGGCCTCGACGACAACCGGCTGACCCTGAAGAACCTCACCCCCGGCGAGCACGAGCTGCACGTCGAAGCGGCCATGCGCTACTCCCGCACCGGCGAGGGCATGCACCGCTTCACCGACCCCGCCGACGGCGAGACCTACGTCTACACCCAGCTGTTCATGGACGACGTCCAGCGCGTCTTCGCCGCCTTCGACCAGCCCGACCTCAAGGCCGTCTTCGACCTGACCGTCACCGCACCCCAGGGCTGGACCGTCCTCGCCAACGGCATCACCGAACACACCGGCGACGGCCACTGGAAGGCCGCCACCACCCCCCTCATCTCCACCTACCTCGTCGCAGTCGCCGCCGGCCCCTGGCACTCCGTACGCACCGAACACCGCGGCCTGCCCTTCGGCCTCCACTGCCGCCGCTCCCTCGCCCCCCACCTGGACGCCGACGCCGACGAACTCCTCGACGTCACCCGCGGCTGCTTCGACCGCTACCACGAGAAGTTCACCGAGCCCTACCCCTTCGACTCCTACGACCAGGCGTTCGTCCCCGAATTCAACGCCGGCGCCATGGAGAACCCCGGCCTGGTCACCTTCCGCGACGAATTCGTCTTCCGCTCCGCCGTCACCGACACCCAGCGACAGACCCGCGCCATGGTCATCGCCCACGAGATGGCCCACATGTGGTTCGGCGACCTCGTCACCCTCAAGTGGTGGGACGACATCTGGCTGAACGAGTCCTTCGCCGAGTACATGGGCTACCAGACCACCGCCGAAGCCACCCGCTTCACCGACACCTGGACCGACTTCGGCGTCGCCCGCAAACCCTGGGGCTACGACGCCGACCAACGCCCCTCCACCCACCCCGTAGCCCCCGAAAACGTCCCCGACACCGCCTCCGCCCTCCTCAACTTCGACGGCATCTCCTACGCCAAGGGCGCCTCCGCCCTGCGCCAACTCGTCACCTGGCTCGGCGAGAAGGACTTCCTCGCCGGCATCAACACCCACTTCGACCGGCACAAGTTCGCCAACGCCACCCTCGCCGACTTCATCGACTCCCTCGCCGCCACCACCGACCGCGACGTCCACGCCTGGGCCGACGCCTGGCTGCGCACCACCGGCGTCGACACCCTCACCCCACACGTCACCGGCGACAACGGCACCCGCGCCCTCACCGTCCACCGCACCGGCACCCGCCCCCACCGCATCGCCGCAGGCCTCTACGACCAGGACCTCACCGACCAGGGCCGGTTCACCCTGCGCGAACGCCTCGACCTCGACATCCCGCAGACCGAACCCCGGCCCATCGGCAAACGCCCCGCCCTCATCGTCCTCAACGACGGCGACCTCACCTACGCCAAGATCCGCTTCGACACCGACTCCTTCCAGACCCTGCGCACCAGCCTCTCCGGCCTGCCCGACCCCCTCACCCGAGCCGTCGCCTGGAACGCCCTGCGGGACGCCGTCCGCGACGGCCAGCTCCCCGCCACCACCTACCTCGACATCGCCCGCGCCCACCTCCCCCACGAAACCGACCTCGCCCTCGTCGACGGCGTCCTCACCTTCGCCGCCACCCAGGTCGCCGACCGCTACCTCACCCCCGCACAACGGCCCGCCGCCCTCACCACCCTCACCGACCTCTGCCGCGACCTCATCCGCCGCACCGAGGACGGCGACCACCCCGGACTGCGCCTCATCGCCGTACGCCACCGCATCGCCACCGCCGCCCACCCCGACACCATCGCCGCCTGGCTCGCCGACGGCAGCATCCCCGGCGGACCCGAACTCGACCCCGAACTGCGCTGGCGCATCCTCACCCGCCTCGCCGTCCTCGGCGCCACCGACGAAGCCGCCATCGCCGCCGAACTCGAACGCGACCCCAGCGACACCGGCCAGGAAGGCGCCGCCCACTGCCGCGCCGCCCTGCCCCACCCCGACGCCAAGAGCCGCGCCTGGCACGCCATGTTCACCACCGACGACCTCTCCAACTACCTGTTCACCGCCACCGCCAAGGGCTTCTGGCAGCCCGAACAAGCCGACCTCGTACGCGACTACGTACCGCGCTACTACACCGAAGCCGTCGCAGTCGCCGCCCGCCGCGGCCCCGCCATCGCCGACGCCGCCGGCCGCTGGGCCTTCCCCGCCCACGCCGTCGACACCGACAACCTGCGCCTCGGCCAGGAATGCCTCACCGACGCCGACCCCACCCCCGCCCTGCGCCGCAAACTCACCGACCAGCTCGACGACCTCGCCCGCGCCCTGCGCGTACGGGAGACGAACACCCACTGACCCCGACGCGGCCGGCCCCCAGCCCGGGGCCGGCCGCAGGCATACCACTTTCGGGTTGTGATCTTGAGCTGTCCGGGCGTACGCACACCACCGCGTACAAGCTGGAACCCCCCGCCGAACCGCGCCCGGAGGACAGCCCATGGGCCTGCCGCCCCTCGCCTCGGGCCCGCACGGCCCCGACGCCCTACGACCCCTGCTCGACACCGTCCTCGACGCACTGCACGCCGGCACCACCGCACGCGGCGGCCCCCTGCCCGCAGGCGGCCCCGACACCGTCACCGCCCGCCTGGCGGACGCGGCCGGCGACATCCTGCCCGACCACGGCGACCCCGATGCCCTCCGCACCCTGGTCACCGCACTCGCCGAAGGCGCCGCCGACCCCGCCCACCCCCTGTGCGCCGCCCACCTGCACGGCCCACCCCTCGCCGTAGCCACCGCCGCAGACCTCGCAGCGAGCGCCCTCAACCCCTCCCTCGACTCCTGGGACCAAGCACCCGCCGCCTCCACCCTCGAAACCCTCGTCACCCGCGCCCTCGCCCGCGAAACCGGCGCCGCCGACGCCCTCATCACCACCGGCGGCACCGAATCCAACCAACTCGCCACCCTCCTCGCCCGCGAAACACACGGCGCGGGCCTGCGACTCATCCACGGAGCCAACGCCCACCACTCCGTACCCCGCGCCACCTGGCTACTGGGCCTGCCCGAACCCGTCACCGTCCCCGCCCCCGCCGGCACCCTCGACCCCGCCGCCCTCGACGAAGCCCTGACCCAGATCCCCGGACCACACCTCGTCGTCGCCACCGCCGGCACCACCGACGCCGGCCTCATCGACCCCCTCCCCGAAATCGCCGACCGCTGCACCGCACACGGCGCCCGCCTCCACATCGACGCCGCCTACGGCGCCGGCCTCCTCTTCAGCGAACAGCACCGCCCCAAACTCGCCGGACTCGAAGCCGCCCACACCGTCACCCTCGACCTGCACAAACTCGGCTGGCAACCCATCGCCGCCGGCCTCCTCACCGTCAAGAACCCCGACGACCTCACCGCCCTCCACCACCACACCCACTACCTCAACGCCGACGACGACACCGACGCCGGACTCCCCGACCTCCTCGGCCGCTCACCCCGCACCAGCCGCCGCCCCGACATCCTCAAAATCGCCGCCACCCTCAAAACCCTCGGCCGCACCGGACTGGGCGCACTCGTCGACCGGGTCTGCGCGCTGGCCGAGGAGTTCGCCGCCCTCGTCCACCACCACCCCCGCTTCGAACTCCACGCCCCACCCACCATCAGCACCGTCCTCTTCCGCCCCACCCACACCACCGACGCCACCGTCGCCGCCCTGCGCCGCACCCTCCTCACCACCGGCCAGGCCGTCCTCGGCCGCGCCCACGCCGACGACCGGCTCTGGCTCAAGGCCACCCTCCTCAACCCCCACACCCACCCCGACGACCTCGCCACCCTCCTCACCCTCGTGGAAAACGCCCTGAAAGGACACACCACGCGATGAACACCCCCACACCCCACACCCCCGACACCCCCCACGACCTCGTCGGCATCGGCATCGGCCCCTTCAACCTCTCCCTCGCCGCCCTCGCCGACCCCCTCACCCACCTCCACACCGTCTTCTACGACCAGCGCCCCGCCTTCCACTGGCACCCAGGCCTGCTCATCGACGGCGCACGCATCCAGGTCCCCTTCCTCGCCGACCTCGTCACCCTCGCCGACCCCGCCAGCCCCTGGACCTTCCTCAACCACCTCAAGACCCGAGAACGCCTCTTCCCCTTCTACTTCGCCGAACGCTTCCACATCCAACGCACCGAATACGACGCCTACTGCCGCTGGGTCGCCGACAACCTCCCCACCCTCCGCTTCCACCACCAGGTCGACGCCGTCCGCTGGAACCCCGAACGCGACCTCTTCGAAGTCGACTACACCCAACTCGGCCCCGAGGGAGAAGCCGAAGCCCTCGGCCGCACCCACACCCGCAACGTCGCCCTCGGCATCGGCACCGAACCCCACATCCCCGACCCGCTCAAACCCCTCGCCGAAGCCCCCGGCGTCCCCGTCATCCACGCCGCCCACTACCTCGACCACCGCGAAACAATCCTCACCGCCGACCACATCACCGTCATCGGCACCGGCCAGTCCGGCGCGGAAATCTTCCTCGACCTGCTACGCCACCGCCCCACCGGACACGAAAGACTCCACTGGCTCGGCCGCACCGAAACCTTCGCCCCCATGGAGTACTCCAAACTCGGCCTGGAACACTTCACCCCCGACTACACCCGCTACTTCCACGCCCTCACCGAACCCGTCCGCGACCGCCTCGTCACCGCACAGTGGCAACTCCACAAAGGCATCGACGCCGACACCACCGCCGCCATCCACGACGAGCTCTACCGCCGCACCCTCGACGGCGGCTGGCCCGACACCGTCCTCACCCCCGGCGTCCACGTCCGCACCGCAGGCCGCATCGCCACCACCCAGATCGAACTCCACCTCGAACACGCCCAGCAGAAAACCCGCTCCCGCCTCACCACCAACGCCGTCATCCTCGCCACCGGCTACCGCGAACGCCCCCTCGACCGCCTCCTCGCCGGCCTCGACCCCTACATGCGGCTCGACAACAGCGAACGCCCCCGCATCGACGAACACTTCCGTCTCCTCCTCGACCCCTCCGTCACCGGCTCCGTCTACGTCCAGAACGCCGAAACCCACACCCACGGCGTCGGCACACCCGACCTCGGCCTCGCCGCCTGGCGCAGCGCCACCATCCTCAACGACCTCACCGGACAGCAGCCCTACCCACTACCGCACCGCACCGCCTTCACCACCTTCGGACTGCAGAACGGACTGCCCCAGATCCCCTCCGCACGCCACCACCGGACACTCACCCCCCTGGCGGACGGAATCTGAGACAGCCCCGGAAAAGACCGGCTCAGAACACCGGCACACCGTCCCGCGTCAACGACCAGCCCACCGACGCGAAGTCACCCGGGTCCAGCACACCCCTCGCCGTCACCCACTCCGCGATCCGCGTACGGATCTCCGTCGACTCCGACCACAACTCCCTCGCCGACGCCACATGCGGGAAGGCACCACCACCATTGGCCCGGTAGTTGTTCACCGCCAGCACGAACTGCTGCGCATCCACCAGCGGAGCACCGCCGTAGGCGAGATTCCTGATCCGCGAACCGGGCGCCCGCGCGACATCGATCTCGTACGTCAACCCCGACACGTAGTCGTAGTTGTAGTCCGGACGGCCGTTCGCATTGGTCAGCTTCTCCACGTCCACCGGCGCACCGGCCGCCGTCCGCACGTAGTACTCCGCCGAGAACTCCAGGTACTCCCGCAACTGGGCACCCGTCATCAGCTTCGCCACCAACGTGTTGTCATACACGTACAGACTCGACAGATCCCGGATCGTCACATCCCCGGCCGGGATCTCCGAGGTCCGCGAGAACGGCGACGCCTGCGCCAGCACCGGCAGCGCGGCGAACTCCGTACCGGCCAGCGCCTCCCTGACCACATCCTCCTGCACCCTGGTGATCAGATCGATGATCGGAGCATCCTTGTAGCGCGCCTCCGCGGTCGTCAGCGTCTCGGTCGCCGTGCCGACCACCTGATTGACGTACGCCACGACCTTCGCGTGCTCGTCCGCGAGCAACTCGGTGATCTTCGGGTCGTCCGCGACGGTGTTCGAGTTCCGCAGCGACGCCTTCACCGACTCCACCCGCCAACGACCCCGCTCGAAGACCAGCTCGAAGTCGAAGAGAGTGAGCCGCTCGGCATAACACAGCGGCTCCGACAGCACGACCGTCCTCCCGGTCTCCTCGTTGACGACCTTCAGCTCCTCGATCTCCGTGTGCGCGTGCCCCACCAGAATCGCGTCGATACCCGGCACCAGCCGGGCCACATCGGCCGCCGCGTTCTCGACATACGGCACCTGATCACCGTACGAGGACGTCCCGGACGACCCGGAATGCGCCGACACCACCACCACGTCCGCACCCATCGAACGCAGCTTCGGCACCCACTTGGCCGCCTGCTCCTCGAGACCCGGGAACGCCAGCTTCCCCTGCACGTACGCCTTGTCCCAGATCGCGATACCCGGATTGGTCAACCCCAGCACCGCCACCCTCACCGGCGGCGCGCCCTTCACCCGGAACGTCTTCATGAAATACGGCGGGAAGGCCGGCCTCAGCGTCTTCGCGTCCACCGCGTTCGCACCGAGCAACGGAAAGTCACACTGCTCCTCGAACTTCCGCAGCGTCTCGATGCC
The DNA here is from genome assembly GCF_044328675.1 of Streptomyces sp. NPDC017890. Taxonomy (NCBI): domain Bacteria; kingdom Bacillati; phylum Actinomycetota; class Actinomycetes; order Kitasatosporales; family Streptomycetaceae; genus Streptomyces; species Streptomyces sp. NPDC017890. The sequence goes on along the minus strand of NZ_JBIRHU010000011.1, from coordinate 124,249 downwards.
GTAGTTGAACTCGTGATTGCCGAGCGCCACCGCGTCGTACCCGATCGCGTTCATCGCCTGCGCCATCGGGTGCACCGGACCACCCTCGGCGGTGATCGGATCGACCTTCGCGTAGTAGTACGTCAACGGAGTGCCCTGGATGGTGTCGCCCGCGTCCAGCAGCAGCGTGTTGCGGCGGCCCTTCTCCTCACGGACCTGGTCCACCAGCGTCGAGACACGGGCCAGCCCCTGCGCGTTGCCCGCCGCGTCCGCGTACTCCGTGTCCTTGAAGTAGTCCCAGTTGAAGACGTGCCCGTGCAGGTCGGTCGTGCCCAGCACCGTCAGCGCGTACCGCTTCGGCTTCTTACGACCACCCCCGTGCGCGGGGGCCGCCCCGGCCGCCGGAGCCGCCACCGCGCCGGCCAGCGCGACACCCGCCCCCGTCACGGCGGACCTGCTCAGGAACTTCCGGCGGTTCAACGGCATGGCTGACTCTCCTCGGTGACCCGTGAACAACTGTGGCAACGCGCGTAGATTCCGTCCTGGGCGCGACGTCTGTCAAGAGGCGGCAACCGGATGAAATGCTCATCGGAGCAGCACCGCGCACAATTCAACTCTTGTCAATAACCCTTTACTCAAAGGTTGTTGAGTGGACATGCGCGGCCAATTCGCTACCCGTCGGTAAGTCATAGGCTCTGACCCATGCGCCGAGCAAAGATCGTCTGCACACTTGGGCCCGCCACCGACTCGTACGACCAGATCAAACACCTGGTCGACGCCGGAATGGACATCGCCCGCTTCAACTTCAGCCACGGCACCCACGCCGAACACGAAGAGCGATACCACCGCGTCCGCAAAGCATCCGACGAGACCGGCCGCAGCGTCGGCACCCTCGCCGACCTTCAGGGCCCGAAGATCCGACTCGGCCACTTCACCGAAGGCCCCGTACTCCTCGAACGCGGCGACACCTTCACCATCACCGTCGAAGAAGGCACCGCCGGTGACCGCCACACCTGCGGCACCACGTACGCCGGCCTCGCCACCGACGTCACCCCCGGCGAACGCATCCTCGTCGACGACGGCAAAGTCTGCCTCGAAGTCACCCGCATCGACGGCCCCCGAGTCCACACGACCGTGATCGAAGGCGGCATGGTCTCCGACCACAAGGGCCTCAACCTCCCCGGCGTCGCCGTCTCCGTCCCCGCCCTCTCCAAAAAGGACGAGGACGACCTCCGCTGGGCCCTGCGCAACGGCTTCGACGTCATCGCCCTCTCCTTCGTCCGCAGCGGACGGGACGCCCTCGACGTCCACCGCATCATGGACGAAGAAGGCCGCCGCCTCCCCGTCATCGCCAAGATCGAAAAACCTCAGGCCGTCGACAACATCGAAGACATCGTCGCCGCCTTCGACGGCATCATGGTCGCCCGGGGCGACCTCGGCGTCGAAATGCCCCTCGAACAGGTCCCCATCGTCCAAAAGCGCGCCATCAAACTCGCCAAACGCAACGCCAAACCGGTCATCGTCGCCACCCAGATGCTCGACTCCATGATCGACAACGCCCGCCCCACCCGTGCCGAAGCCTCCGACGTCGCCAACGCCGTCATCGACGGCACCGACGCGGTCATGCTCTCCGGCGAGACCAGCGTCGGCAAACACCCGACCGAGACAGTGCGCACCATGGCCCGCATCGTCGAGGCCGCCGAAGAGGACATCCTCGCCAAAGGCCTCCCCCCACTGACCGACCGCAACAAACCCCGCACCCAGGGCGGCGCCGTCGCCCGCGCGGCAGCCGAGATCGGCGACTTCCTCGACGCCAAGTTCCTCGTCGCCTTCACCCAGTCCGGCGACACCGTCCGCCGCCTCTCCCGCTACCGCTCGCCCATCCCACTGCTCGCCTTCACCCCCGAACCGGCGACACGCTCACAGCTGAGCCTGACCTGGGGCGTGGAGACCTTCCTCGGCCCGCACGCGGACTCCACGGACGCGATGGTCGACCAGGTGGACGAACTCCTCACCCGCTACGGACGCTGCCAGAAGGGCGACGTGGTGGTCATCACGGCCGGCTCACCGCCCGGGGTGTCGGGCACGACCAACCTGGTCCGGGTGCACCACATCGGGGAGGACGACAGCCCCACGTAGGCCGGTCGTCAGTACTTGGGGCCGACGTGGGCGTCCATGAGGGCTACGGAGGCTTTGCGGGCTACGGAGATGGTGACGGCCGCGCGGCTTTGGTTGAGTGACTTCCACTCGACGCCGACGCGGTCGAGAGCAGCGGTGAAAAGCCTGATGATGTCGGTCGATGTGTTGGTGAAGAAATACCTGGGGTATTCGTAACGCTTGCGCTCGCCGCCGACGAGCCGGGTGGTCCAGTTGGTGATCCGGCAGCCGTCGGAGTGGATCAGGCCCCGGATGAACTCCCAGGGGTGGACGTCGACGATCTCTTGCTGCCAGGGTTCGAGTGCGATGGTGCGGTCGTGCTTCCTTCCAGGCCCGTGCTGGGGGAAGAGGCAGTGCAGGTGCTTCGAGTAGACCTTCACGTTGTGGCAGCCGGTTCTGCGGACACGGCAGACCGAGTTGTCGGGGAAGACCGCACGCATGGCCTGTTCGCAGTCGTCCATGAGCCCGGGCCATGAATCGGCGCAAGCGATCATGAGGTTCGGCACGCGGTGTTCGGAGTAGTGGCTGACATGGCCATCGCCGAGGTAGAGACCCAGTAGGTAGTTGTAGGCGGGCTCGTCCAGTTCCCGTCCATGACACCTGGGGCAGCTCGGATCGTGCTTGCCAGGGCATTCGCCACGCTTGGCCAGGTCCAGGTGCTTCCAGTAGCTGATCGTGCCCGCCGGGATGTTCAGAGCTCGTGCAACGTCCGCGTTCTTCGCGCCGCCGCGCAGCAGTGTGAGGGCTTTCTGTCGCACGTCAGTGCTGTGGAAGTTCATGCGATTACGGTGCGTCAAGGCGGGGACGCGGCGTGCAGCAGAAAGCGGAGGATCACGAGAACGTGATCCTCCGCTTTTGCCGTCTGTGCCGGGTACGGGACTCGAACCCGTATGTCCTTTCGAACAGATGTGTTTGAGACATCCGCGTATGCCAGTTCCGCCAACCCGGCCGGTCAGCCTTCAGGAGTGTACCGGTTCACCCTAGGCCGCCGCAGCTAGGTAGGCTCTTGTCAGCAGTACTGCCTGCCCCGGAACAAGGAGCGCCCACGTGACCGCCCCCGAGTCGCCCCAGCCCGCCGACGTGCCCGAAGACGAGAAGTCGCACGTTCCTCCGCTGACGACCCGTGTCGTCATCGCCGAGGACGAGGCCCTGATCCGGCTCGATCTCAAAGAGATGCTGGAGGAGGAGGGGTACTCCGTCGTCGGTGAGGCCGGTGACGGTGAGCAGGCCGTGGAGCTGGCCCGGGAGCACAAGCCCGACCTGGTGATCCTCGATGTGAAGATGCCCAAGCTGGACGGCATCTCCGCGGCGGAGAAGATCGCCGAGGAGAGCATCGCGCCGGTGCTGATGCTGACCGCGTTCTCGCAGCGCGACCTGGTGGAGCGGGCGCGGGACGCGGGTGCGATGGCGTATCTCGTGAAGCCGTTCAGCAAGAGTGATGTCGTGCCGGCGATCGAGATGGCCGTGTCGCGGTTCACGGAGCTGAAGGCGTTGGAGAAGGAGGTCGCGGACCTGAGTCTGCGGCTGGAGACGCGGAAGCTGGTGGACCGGGCGAAGTCGGTGCTTCAGACGGAGTACGGGCTGACGGAGCCGGCGGCGTTCCGGTGGATCCAGAAGACGTCGATGGACCGTCGGATGTCGATGCAGCAGGTGGCCGAGGCGGTCATCGAGGACGCGGAGGAGAAGAAGGCGTCCAAGGGCTGAACCTGCCGAGGGGTACGAACGAGGCCCGCGTCCCTGTGGGGGGCGCGGGCCTCGTCGTGCGGTCGGCCGGTTCGGGTCAGTCTTCGCCGAGGTAGGCCTTGCGGACGGATTCGTCGTGGAGGAGGTCTTGTCCGCTGCCGGTCAGGACGATGTTGCCGACTTCCATGACGTGGCCGTGGTCGGCCAGGGAGAGGGCGGCTTGGGCGTTCTGTTCGACGAGCAGGATGGTGGTGCCTTGGGATTTCAGTTCGGCGATGGTCGACATGATCTTCTGCATCATGATGGGTGAGAGGCCCATGGAGGGTTCGTCGAGCATGAGCAGTTTGGGTTGGGACATCAGGGCGCGGCCCATGGCGAGCATTTGCTGTTCGCCGCCGGAGAGGGTGCCTGCGGCTTGTTTTCTGCGTTCGCCGAGGATGGGGAAGAGGTCGTAGGCGCGTTGGATGTCTTTTTCGATGCCGGGTCTGTCGCTGCGCAGGAAGGCGCCGAGGCGGAGGTTGTCCTCGATGGTCATGCGGGGGAAGATGTGTCGTCCTTCGGGGGAGTGGGCGAGTCCGAGGGAGACGATTTGGTGTGCGGGGATTTTCTTGAGTGATTTGCCGCCGAATTTGATTTGGCCGCCGACTGGTTTGAGGAGGCCGGAGAGGGTGCGGAGGGTGGTGGTTTTGCCGGCGCCGTTGGTGCCGATGAGGGTGACCACTTCTCCGGCGTCGACTTTGAAGGAGATGCCTTTGACGGCTTCGATCTTGCCGTAGGCGACGCGGAGGTCTTCGACCTCGAGGAGTGCGGTCATCGGTCGTTCTCCTTGCCGGCCGCGGTGTTCTTGGTGGTGTCGGCCTGGGCGTGGGCTTCGGCGGCTTCCACTTCGGCGGCCTCGGCGGCGCCGGGGTCGTTTGCGAGGGGTTCGCCGAGGTAGGCGGCGATGACGCGTTCGTCGCCCTGGACGGTGGCGCTGTCGCCTTCGATGAGTTTTTCGCCTTGGACGAGGACGGCGACGCGGTCGCAGAGGTTGAAGATGAAGCGCATGTCGTGCTCGATGACGAGGACGGCGATGCCCATGTCGCGGATGGCGAAGACGAGTTCTTCGGTGGCCCGGGTCTCCTGGGGGTTCATGCCGGCCGTCGGTTCGTCCAGGAGGAGCAGGCCGGGTTCGCTGGCGAGGGCGCGGGCGATTTCCAGCTTGCGTTGTTCGCCGTAGGGCAGGTTTCGTGCGAGGTGGTCGGCTTTGGCGGCGAGGCCTATGAACTCGAGGAGTTCTGTGGCGCGTTCGCGGCTGGCGGCTTCGGCTTTGTGGAAGCCCGGGCCGCGCAGGACGGCTGACCAGAAGCCTTCTTTGGTTCGGGTGTGGCGGCCGACGAGGACGTTTTCCAGGACGGTCATGTTGCCGAAGAGGCGGATGTTCTGGAAGGTGCGTGCGATGCCGGCGGCGGTGACTTTGAAGGATTTGGCGGGCAGGATTTGGTCTTGGTAGCGGACTTCGCCTTCGGTGGGGATGTATAGGCCGGTGAGGCAGTTGAAGAAGGTGGTTTTGCCGGCGCCGTTGGGTCCGATGAGGCCGACGATCTCGCCGCTGTTGACGGTGAGGTCGACGCCGTTGACGGCGGTGAGGCCGCCGAAGCGCATGGTGACGCCGCGGGCGTCGAGGACGGGGGTGCCGGGGGTGGGTGTGCCCGGGGTGTCCTTGGTGGTGGTGTCGGTGGTCATGGTGGTCAGGCCCCTGTCTTGCTCAGGGTGGTCGGTGCTTCGGCTTCTTCGTGGAATTCCAGCTTGCGGCGCCTGTTGGCGATGAGGCCTTCGGGTCGGAAGCGCATGAGGAGGACGAGTGCGAGTCCGAAGGCGAAAAGCTGGTAGTCGCCGAGGAACTGGAGCTTGTTGGGGATCAGGAAGAGCAGCGAGGCGCCGATGAGGGGGCCTGCGATGGTGCCCATGCCGCCGAGTACCACCGCGGCGAGGAGGAAGGCGGAGTTGGGTGGGGTGGTGCCGGCGAAGAGGTACTGCTCGGGGGTGACGGTGTAGGTGACGTGTGCTTGTACGGTGCCGGCGAGGCCGGCGAGGGTGGCGCCGACGGCGAAGGCGATGAGTTTGACGCGGAAGCCGTTGATGCCCATGGCGAGGGCGGCGGTTTCGTCTTCGCGGATGGCGACCCAGGCTCGGCCGATGCGGGAGTCGCCGCTGCGTCGGAAGACGAGGACGACGACGGCCGTGATGATGAGCATCAGGAAGAAGTAGTTGGCGAACCGGCCGATGGTGAAGCCGGCGATGTCGTGCTGGACGCCGAGGTCGAAGCCGAGGATGTTGAGGTCGGGGATGGACGAGACGCCGTTGGAGCCGTTGGTGAGGTCCGGACCCGAGGTGCCGTCCAGGTTGTTGGCGGTGATGCGGAAGATCTCGCCGAAGCCGAGAGTGACGATGGCGAGGTAGTCGCCGCGCAGCCGCAGGGTCGGGGCGCCGATGAGGACGCCGAAGACCAGGGATGCCAGGGCGCCGACGATGACCGCGGCCCAGAAGGGGAAGTGGACGTCGAACGGTGAGCTGGGCGATCCGGAGACCAGTGCGGCGGCGTAGGCGCCGACGCCGAGGAAGGCGACGTATCCGAGGTCGAGGAGGCCCGCGAGGCCGACGACGATGTTGAGGCCGAGGGCGACGGTGGCGAAGATGAGGATGTAGACGCCGAGGGTGGCGTACTGGTCGTCGGACTGGGTGAAGGGGAAGCATGCCGCGGCGATGAACGCGCCGCAGACGGTGATGTTCTGGTGTCGGGCGGTGATGACCGTGATCTGGGCGATCAGGCCGGACCGGTGCACGGCGGTGAAGCCGAACCCGGCGACGATCAGGAAGCCGACGAAGAGTTCGTCGTACTCGGTGCCGATGCCGTAGGTGAAGACCAGCAGGGCGATGGCGAGGACGGCGACGATGATCAGGATTTCGGCGTAGGAGGGCAGTGCGCGCGCGGGTCGCGGTGTGCCGGTGGCGAACGCCGCTTTGACGATCTGCCAGTTGTGTGCGGTGGTGTGCTTGAACTGCTCCCAGCCGGTGTCGTCGGGGTCGAACGGGTCGGGTTCGGGGCGTTCGAAGGGCAGGGCGAGCGAGCCGAGGAGGGCGGTCAGGGTGGCGGCTGCGGCGACGTAGGCGCCGGGTTCCAGGTTGACCAGGCCGCCGAGTTGGGCGCTGATCGCGGTGATCGTGTACCAGGTGGTCGTGAAGGTGGCGAGGGCGGCGAATTTGACGGCCGCGTCGGCGCCGGCGGGTACGAGCCAGCGCAGTCCCTTGATGCCGTACGAGGCAAGGCCGAACAGGGTGGTGAGGGCGCCGGCGACCAGCACCAGCACCTGGAGGCCGCCCGGGTAGCCGTAGACGGTGAGGTCGCCGGGGAATTCGGCGGTCCAGGTCCAGGCGAGGAAGGTGGAGACGATGGTGAGGATGCCGCCGCCGGTGGCGAGGGCGCGGCCGATGGGCGCGGGGATGCCGATGAGGCCGGTGGTGTCTCCGGCGGCGGTGGGGCCGGAGGGCTTCTGAGCGGTGGTCTGTGTGGTCATCGGTGTCACGCCCTGTCCGCAACGCGTTCGCCGAGGAGGCCCTGTGGCCTGAACAGCAGCACGAGGATGAGGAGGATGAAGGCCCAGACGTCGGCCCAGGTCTGGCTGCCGAATTTGTCGAGGCCGGGTATGTCGGCGATGTAGGCGGCGGCCAGGGTTTCGGCGACGCCGAGGACCACGCCGCCGATCATGGCGCCGTAGATGTTGCCGATGCCGCCGAGGACGGCTGCGGTGAAGGCCTTGAGACCGAGGATGAAGCCCATCTTGAACTCGATCTGGCCGTACTTGAGGCCGTAGGCGACGGCTCCGACGGCGGCGAACACGGCGCCGAGGGCGAAGGCGACCACGATGATGCGGTCGGTGTTGACGCCCATCAGCTTCGCGGTGTCCGGGTCCTGGGCGGTGGCTTGCATGCCGCGTCCGGTGCGGGTGCGCATCACGAAGTAGGCGAGGATGGCCATGCTGGCGGGGGCGGCGAGGAGCAGGAAGATGTCGCCGGTCTGGATGGTGACGTCGCCGATGTGGAAGGGGCCGCCGTCGATCTGCGGGAAGGTGCGCGCGGACTTGGCGTCCGGGTACCAGGCCCATACCGCCTGCTGGAGGGCGAGGGAGAGGCCGATGGCGGTGATGAGGGGCGCGAGTCGTGGGGCGCCGCGCAGGGGGCGGTAGGCGAACCGTTCCGCCCCGACGGCGACGGTGACGGAGACCGCCATGGCGCCGAGCAGCATCAGGGGCAGGGCGATCATCATGGAGGTGCCGTCGGGCAGGATGTATATGTAGACCGTGAGCGCGCCGAAGGCGCCGGTCATGAAGATCTCGCCGTGGGCGAAGTTGATGAGCTGGACGATGCCGTAGACCATTGTGTAGCCGATGGCGATCAACCCGTACATGGATCCCAGTAGCAGGCCGTTGACCAGCTGCTGCGGCAGTTCGTTCACCGCATGTCCTCCGAGACTTTCGGACTATCGACGGATGTGGCCGGATGTGAGTCCGCGCGGGGCGCTGGTGGAACAGCGCCCCGCGCGGCTCGTGGGCTGTGGTGCGGGTGGTTCAGCCGGTGTAGGTGCCGGACTTGACGGCCTTGAAGGCTCCGTTCTCGACGGAGTAGACGGTGAGCTGCTTGTTGGTGGCGTCACCGAACTCGTCGAAGGAGACCTTGCCGGTCACACCGTCGAAGGAGACGTTCTGCATGGCCTCGGTGACCTTGGCGCGGGCGTCGTCGGGAAGCTTGCCGTCGTTGTCCTCGACGACCTTCTTGACGGCTTCGATGATTGCCCAGGCGGAGTCGTAGGAGTAGCCGCCGTAGGCGGCGTAGTCCTCCTTGTAGCCCTCCGTCTTGTAGTCGGCGACGAACTTCTTGGCGGAGGCGAGTTCCTCGACGGGCGCGCCGACCGAGGTGGCCAGGTCGCCGGTGCTGGCGGAGCCGGCGAGCTTGATGAAGGTGTCGTCCTTGATGCCGTCGCCGCCGACGAGCGGGATCTTGGCGCCGGCTTCCTTGATCTGCTTGCTGAGCGGGCCGGCCTGCGGGTATTCGCCGCCGTAGTAGACGACGTCGGCGCCGGAGGCCTTGACCTTGGTGGCCACCGAGGCGAAGTCCTTGGTGTCGGGGTTGATGTGCTCGGTGCCGACGACCTGGCCACCGAGTTTCTTGAACTCTTCGGTGAAGGTGCCGGCGAGTCCTGCGCCGTAGGTCTTCTTGTCGTCGATGACGAAGACCTTCTTCTTCTTGGCGTCGTTGTAGACGTACTGCGCGGCGAACGGGCCCTGGATGGCGTCGGTGGTGGCGGTGCGGAAGTACGAGTCGTACTGGCGGACCTTCTTGGTGCGCCAGTCGGGGCCCTGGGTGAGGGAGGGGCCGGTGTTGGCGGGGGAGACCTCGACCAGTTTCGCGGTGTCGAAGACCTTCTGCATGGACTCGCCGACCGAGGAGTTCAGCGGGCCGACCACGCCGAGGACCTGCTTGTCGGCGACGAACTGGGTGGCGTTCTGCTGGCCGACGGAGGGCTGGCCCTGGTCGTCGAGGGCCTCGGTCTTGAAGGTGATGCCCTCGACGTACTTGTCCTTGTTGGCAGTCTTCGCGGCGAGGTCCGCCGAGTTCTTGATGCCGAGGCCCAGCGCGGACAGGTCGCCGGTCAGCGGGGCGTCGACGCCGATGACGACGGTGGTGCCACCGCCACCGCCGTTGCCGGAGTCCGAGCCGCCGTCGTCGTCGCGCGAGCCGCAGGCGGTGAGGGTGAGCGCCCCCGCCGCGAGAGCGGCGGTGATGGCGATGAGCGAACGTTGACGCACGATCAGTCCTTTCCCTGGCACGGCCGCTTCCCCGTGGAGGCGGTCGAGTCGAGCGCTGGGCCGAAGTGACAATCGGACTGCGCGGTGACTGGCCGTGACTCTAAGCGTGTGTGGGGAAGGTGGAGGAGGGTCTGACTCAGGCTGTGACGCTCTTGTTATGACACGGGGTAATGCAGAGCGGTACTGGCAGCGAAGAAGGGCGGAATTCCGGCCGATTCGCCCTGTCCGCATGGTGAGAACTCGCAGGACCACAGGTGTGTGTTCAGGTGTCTGAGGCGTTTTGGTGATTACCTGGAATCGTTGCCGCAAGCGTCCCGGATGGCCTGTGAGAGGTGTTGTGCATAGCGTTGCCCCAGGATGAAACTGTGGGCTTCTATTGCGCGCGTATTACGCAGCGTTACATCCAGAAAAGGGAGTCCGGGATTCCGCGGTGCTTCATCGCATTCCGTCACCCGGAGCGTGACAATGATCTTGCGGGCGGAAAGCGGCTTTGTCCGGAAAGGTGCGGCGGGGGACGACGTCATCGAAAGACCGGCGTAGGGCTGGGCCAGCCGCGTCACGGTGACGGGTGGTCCGGACCGCACGCTCAGCCGCACCGCGAAGCTGAAACTGCCGGGCTCCGCGTTGCCGGGGCCGGGAACGGCGTCCATGTAGTCGAGGTCGACCGCCTGGGAGGGAGGTGGCGGTGGGGGAGGCGGCGGTTGCCGCGGCCGGTCGGCGTACAGATAGCCGCCGCCCGCCAGGAGGGCGAGTGCCGCGGCGGCGGTGAGGGCGGTCCGGCGGTGGCGGTCGTAGTGCCGGGCGAGACGGCCGCGCGGCCGGCCGCGAAGCCCGGAGGCGTCCGGGGCGTCCCAGGCGTGGGTGCCCTCGCCCGGCTCGAGGGGGCCGGTGCCGCTCACCGCTGCCACGGGCCGTCGCTCGGACCGCCGTCGCGGTACTGCTCGACGCACGCCGCACGCACCCGGCGGCCGGTCAGCTCCTCGGCGGCCCGGGCGCCCTGGTCGCGCTTCGTGGCCCGAGCGGCGTCCATGACCTCCCGGAGGATGTCGTACTGCCGGTTGGACAGCCCCATCGACTGGTAGTCGCCGTAGGGCTCGCCGCCGTGCAGCATCTCGTGTGCCCAGTAGCCGACGGCGCTCACGCACAACTCCGCAGGGGGCGGAGTCCGTCGACCCGTCGCCGACGCGGGCGCTTCGGTGGCGGCACCGGAACCGGCCTTGTCGGTACCGGAGTTGACGCAGGCGGTCGCCAGGGCGGCGGCCGTCAGCGCCAGGGCGAGCGCGACCGGGGCGGGCGCGACCCGCCTGTGCGGGCGCCGGTCGGGCGGGCGCCGTTCGGAGGTGCGCCGGTCGGGCGTGTGCCGTTCACAGGTGCGTAATTCGGGCGTGAACCGGAATCGCCGAGCCGCCGCCCCCGGCCAGGGGGCCTCTCCCCGTCCCATGCCCCGACGCTAGAGCGCCGGGCGGCCGACGGCAATGCCGTGGCCGCGGAGCGAAAGGGGCGGGCGGCCGGGGGGCGTTCGGCGGTGAGACCGCCGGGTCTGCCGGGTCTGCCGGGTCTGCCGGGCGATTTCCGCGTCCGGTGGTACGCCGCTCAGCCCGTCGCGCCCGCCCGAGTTCCGTCGCCGGGGTTGACGTCCCGCAGCAGGCAGGTCAGCCGGGCGGTGCACACGCGCCGGTCCTGCTCGTCGCTGATCACGATCTCGTACGTCGCCGTCGACCGGCCCCGGTGCACCGGCGTGGCCACCCCGGTGACCAGCCCGGAGCGGGCCCCGCGGTGGTGGGTGCAGTTCAGGTCGACGCCGACGGCGATCTTGGAGCTGCCGCCGTGCAGCATCGAGCCGACCGAGCCGAGCGTCTCGGCCAGTACGGCGGAGGCGCCGCCGTGCAGCAGTCCGTACGGCTGGGTGTTGCCCTCCACCGGCATGGTGCCGACGACCCGGTCGGCCGAGGCCTCGAGGATCTGGACGCCCATGCGTGTCCCGAGGTGCCCGGCGGAGAAGAGCGCCGGCAGGTCGACGCCGAACGCGGCGTACTCGTCGATGACCTCCTGCGGGAACTGCACCTGCTGCTGCTCGCCCATGGGCCCGGCTCCGTTTCGTCGCTGCGTCTGTCCGATCCGCCGGCCGGCCCGGTGGGGCCCGCCGGCTCGACTGAGCAAACGCTCAGTCGGTCGCCGATTGTTCCAGACGGACGACGACGGACTTGCTGGCCGGGGTGTTACTGGTGTCCGCGGTGGCGTCCAGCGGCACCAGGACGTTGGTCTCCGGGTAGTACGCCGCCGCGCAGCCCCGGGCCGTCGGATAGTGCACGACGCGGAAACCGGGAGCCCGCCGCTCCACCCCGTCCTGCCACTCGCTGACCAGGTCGACGTACGAGCCGTCCCGGACGTCCAGCTTCCGGGCGTCCTCCGGGTTGACGAGGACCACCCGGCGGCCGTTCCTGATACCCCGGTAGCGGTCGTCCAGGCCGTAGATCGTGGTGTTGTACTGGTCGTGCGAGCGCAGTGTCTGGAGCAGCAGTCGTCCCTCGGGCAGCTCGGGGTACTCGACCGGCGCGGCGGTGAAGTTGGCCTTGCCGGTGGCCGTCGGGAAGCGGCGCTCGTCGCGCGGCGCGTGGGGAAGGGCGAAGCCCCCGGGGTGCGCCACGCGCGCGTTGAAGTCCTCGAAGCCGGGGACGACGCGTGCGATGCGGTCGCGGATCGTGGCGTAGTCCTTCTCGAACTCCTCCCAGGGTGTTCGGCTGCTCTCGCCCAGCACGCGGCGTGCCAGCCGGCACACGATCGCCGGCTCGGACAGCAGGCGCGTGCTCGCGGGCTCCAGCCGGCCGCGGGAGGCGTGCACCATGCCCATGGAGTCCTCGACGGTGACGAACTGCTCGCCGCTGCCCTGGAGATCGCGCTCCGTGCGGCCCAGGGTGGGGAGGATGAGCGCACGTGTGCCGGTGACGGCGTGGGAGCGGTTCAGCTTCGTGGACACGTGCACGGTGAGGCGGGCGCGGCGCATGGCCGCCTCGGTGACCTCTGTGTCGGGGGACGCGGAGACGAAGTTGCCGCCCATGGCGAAGAAGACCTTCGCGTCGCCGTCGCGCAGCGCGCGGATGGCGCGTACGACGTCGTAGCCGTGCTCGCGCGGCGGGGCGAAGCCGAACTCCTTCTCCAGGGCGTCCAGGAACGCGGGCGCCGGGCGCTCGAAGATGCCCATGGTGCGGTCGCCCTGCACGTTGGAGTGGCCGCGCACCGGGCAGACGCCCGCGCCGGGACGGCCGATGTTGCCGCGCAGGAGGAGGAAGTTCACGACCTCGCGGATGGTGGGCACGGAGTGCTTGTGCTGGGTCAGACCCATCGCCCAGCACACGATGGTGCGCTCGGAGGCGAGCACCATGCGCAGGGCTTCCTCGATCTCCGCGCGGGTGAGGCCGGTCGCCGTGAGCGTCTCGTCCCAGTCGGCGGCGCGGGCGGCCTCGGCGAACTCCTCGTAGCCATGGGTGTGTTCCTCGACGAAGGCCTCGTCGACCGCGCCCTCCGTCTGGAGGATCAGCTTGTTGAGGAGCCGGAACAGGGCCTGGTCGCCGCCGAGGCGGATCTGCAGGAACAGGTCGGTGAGGGCGGCGCCCGCGGTGAGCCCCTTGGGGGTCTGCGGGTTCTTGAAGCGCTCCAGGCCGGCCTCGGGCAGGGGATTGACGCTGATGATCCTCGCGCCGTTCGCCTTGGCCCGCTCCAGGGCGGAGAGCATGCGCGGATGGTTGGTGCCGGGGTTCTGGCCGGCCACGATGATCAGGTCGGACTTGTAGAGGTCCTCCAGGAGGACGCTGCCCTTGCCGACGCCGATGGTCTCGCCGAGGGCCGAGCCGGACGACTCGTGGCACATGTTGGAGCAGTCCGGCAGGTTGTTGGTGCCGAGCTCGCGAGCGAAGAGCTGGTAGAGGAACGCGGCCTCGTTGCTGGTGCGCCCGGAGGTGTAGAAGACCGACTCGTCGGGCGAGTCCAGGGCGGCGATCTCCTCCGCGACGATGTCGAAGGCGCGCTCCCAGGTGACCGGCTCGTAGTGCTCGCCGCCCTCAGGGAGGTACACCGGGTGCGTGAGCCGTCCCTGCTGGCCCAGCCAGTAGCCGCTGCGGGTCGCGAGGTCGGCCACGGAGTGCGCGGCGAAGAACTCCGGGGTGACCCGGCGCAGGGTGGCCTCCTCGGCCACCGCCTTCGCGCCGTTCTCGCAGAACTCCGCCTTGTGCCGGTGGTCCGGCTCCGGCCAGGCGCAGCCCGGGCAGTCGAAGCCGTCCTTCTGGTTGACGCTCAGCAGCGTCAGCGCGGTCCGCTTCACGCCCATCTGCCGCTGCGCGATCCGCAGGGTGTGGCCGATGGCCGGGATACCCGCCGCCGCGTGCTGCGGGTCCGTGACCTGCGGCGCGTCCTGAACCGGATCACCCTTGGGCGGCTTGGTGGCCATCGCGCGCTCCTTCGCGTACACGTGTGAGGTACGTCTCCGATCCTCGCACGCCCCGCCGACGTCGACGGCGGCCGGGCGTGACGGGGAGCGGGAGCAGTGTTTGCGGCGGTGGTGGCGGGAGGCGGTGGGTGGTGGTGCCCGTCCGGCGGCGGTGACGGGAGGCGGTGGGCGGTGGTGCCCGTCCCGCGGTTCGGCCCGGTCACGGCGTGGGAGCGCGAGCGCGGGGCCGAGTGTCAGTGGCACGTGGCAGGATCGGGGTCGTGGCGAAGACAGCATCGAAGAAGACCGACAGCACCTCCGGCGGCCGTCCGCGGCTGATGCTCATGGACGGGCACTCGCTGGCGTATCGCGCGTTCTTCGCGCTGCCCGCGGAGAACTTCACGACCGCGACGGGCCAGCCGACCAACGCGATCTACGGTTTCGCGTCGATGCTGGCCAACACGTTGCGCGACGAGTCGCCCACGCACTTCGCGGTGGCGTTCGACGTCTCCCGCAAGACCTGGCGGTCTCAGGAGTTCACGGAGTACAAGGCGAACCGCTCCAAGACCCCGGACGAGTTCAAGGGCCAGGTCGAGCTGATCGGCGAGCTCCTGGACGCGATGCACGTCTCCCGGTTCGCCGTCGAGGGCTTCGAGGCGGACGACGTGATCGCCACGCTCGCCACACAGGCCGAGGCCGAGGGCTTCGACGTGCTGATCGTCACCGGCGACCGGGACTCCTTCCAGCTGGTCAGCGAGCACACCACGGTCCTGTATCCGACCAAGGGCGTCTCCGAGCTGACCCGGTTCACTCCGGAGAAGGTCTTCGAGAAGTACGGACTGACCCCCGCGCAGTACCCCGACTTCGCGGCGCTGCGCGGCGACCCGTCCGACAACCTGCCGGGCATCCCGGGCGTCGGCGAGAAGACGGCCGCCAAGTGGATCAACCAGTTCGGATCGTTCGCGGAGCTGGTCGAGCGCGTCGACGAGGTCAAGGGCAAGGCCGGGCAGAACCTCCGCGACCACCTGGAGTCCGTCAAGCTCAACCGCCGGCTCACCGAGCTGGAGCGGCGGGTCGAGCTGCCGAAGACGGTCGGTGACCTGGAGCGGCCCGCGTACGACCGCAAGGGCGTCGCGGTGATCCTGGACACCCTGGAGATCCGCAACCCGTCCCTGCGGGAGCGGCTCTACGCCGTCGACCCCGGCGCGGAGGAGGCCGAGGAGACACCGGTCCTGGTGGACGGCGTGGAGCTGGACGGCACGGTGCTGAGCACGGGTGAGCTGGCCGGCTGGCTCGCCGAGCACGGCACGCGGCCCCTCGGCGTGGCCACGGTCGACACCTGGGCGCTGGGCACCGGCTCGGTCACCGAGGTCGCGCTCGCCGCGCCCGACGGGAAGGCGGCCTGGTTCGAGCCGTCCGAGTTGGACGAAACCGACGAGACGGCGCTCGTGGCCTGGCTGTCCGACGCGGACCGGCCGAAGGTCTTCCACAATGCGAAGGGCGCGATGCGCGTCTTCGCCGAGCACGGCTGGAGCGTCGCCGGGGTGGGCATGGACACCGCGCTCGCCGCCTACCTGGTCAAGCCGGGCCGCCGCTCCTTCGACCTGGACGCGCTGTCCCTGGAGTACCTGCACCGCGAGCTGGCCCCCGCCGCCGCGGCCGACGGCCAGCTGGCCTTCGGCGCGGACGACGGCGCCGAGGCCGAGGCGCTGATGGTGCAGGCCCGCGCCATCCTCGACCTCGGTGAGGCTTTCGAGGGCCGCCTGGCCGACGTCGGCGCCGCGGACCTGCTGCGCGACATGGAGCTGCCCACGTCCGCGCTGCTGGCCCGTATGGAGCGGCACGGCATCGCGGCAGACCGCGCCCACCTGGAGGCCATGGAGCAGATGTTCGCGGGCGCCGTGCAGCAGGCGGTGAAGGAGGCGCACGCGGCGGCCGGCCGCGAGTTCAACCTGGGCTCGCCCAAGCAGCTCCAGGAGGTTCTCTTCGGCGAGCTGAACCTCCCCAAGACCAAGAAGACCAAGACCGGCTACACCACCGACGCCGACGCCCTGGCCTGGCTGGCGGCCCAGACCGACAACGAACTGCCGGTGATCATGCTCCGCCACCGTGAGCAGGCCAAGCTGCGCGTCACGGTCGAGGGGCTGATCAAGACGATCGCCGCGGACGGCCGTATCCACACCACGTTCAACCAGACGGTCGCCGCGACCGGCCGCCTCTCGTCCACGGACCCCAACCTGCAGAACATCCCGGTCCGTACCGACGAGGGCCGCGCGATCCGCCGTGGCTTCGTCGTCGGCGAGGGCTTCGAGTCCCTGATGACCGCCGACTACAGCCAGATCGAGCTGCGGGTGATGGCCCACCTGTCCGAGGACGAGGGCCTGACCCAGGCGTTCACCTCCGGCGAGGACCTGCACACCACCGCCGCCGCGCAGGTCTTCTCCGTGGAGCAGTCCGCGGTCGACGCGGAGATGCGCCGCAAGATCAAGGCCATGTCGTACGGCCTGGCGTACGGTCTGTCGGCCTTCGGCCTCTCCCAGCAGCTGAACATCGAGGCCGCCGAGGCCCGTGGCCTGATGGACGCCTACTTCGAGCGGTTCGGCGGGGTACGGGACTATCTGCGCCGGGTCGTCGACGAGGCACGGGCGACGGGTTACACGGCGACGCTCTTCGGTCGCCGCCGGTACCTGCCCGACCTCAACAGCGACAACCGGCAGCGCCGTGAGGCGGCCGAGCGCATGGCACTGAACGCCCCGATCCAGGGCACGGCGGCCGACATCGTCAAGATCGCCATGCTCAACGTGGACAAGGCGCTGCGCGAGGCCGGCCTGCGGTCCCGCATGCTCCTCCAGGTCCACGACGAAATCGTCCTGGAGATCGCCCCCGGCGAGCGCGCGGCGGCGGAGGAACTCGTCCGCCGCGAAATGGCTGACGCGGTGCGGCTCAGGGTGCCCTTGGGCGTCTCGGTGGGCGTGGGCCCGGACTGGGAGTCGGCAGCGCACTAGCCTCCGGCGGTTGGCGGTTGGCGGTTGGCGGTGGCGCTTGGTGGTGGGCGGTACGGGGCCGGGGAGTGGTGCGGGATTCCGGCCCCGCGTCGTCCCCGCGGCCCACGCCGCGCGAACTCGCCGTGCCGGGGCACGGGGCGTCGGGCGCGGTCGCTGGGCCGGGGCACGGGGCGTCGGATGCGGTCGCCGGCCGGCCGACGCCGCCGCTCCCGCGGTCCCGCCCGCCCCGCCGGGCCCGTCACTCAGGTGGCCCCCGAGGAAACGCCCCCGCGCCTGTCGCCCGTGAGGATGCGGGCATGGGTATACGCATGCTCCACCACCGGACGACACCGGCACGGGCAAGCACAGACGGACCCGCCCGTCTGCCTTTCCTACGGGTTCCGGTCGTCGCGCCGGGCGCGAGTACCGGCCGCGTTCCCGTCACTCTCACGACGGCCCTGCGCCGCACCGCGGCCGGCCTCCGCCGCGGACTCGCCCACCGGGACCCTGCCGCCGCGCCCCCGCGCGAGACGCCAGCCTGGAGCCTGTGGGCCGACCTGGCCCGCGGCTACCTGGCGCTCGCCCGCACGCTGCTGCCGCGGTCCCGCCCCGCACACAACTTCACCGTGTTCGTCGCGAAGGCCGACGCCCTCAGCGCGCGACCCGGCGGTCCGGCTCCGTACCGACGTCTTCCGGGCTTCCGGGGACCGGAGCCCGACGCAGCGCCCTGACCCCCACTGCGTACAGCAACAGCCCCGGGACGAGCCCCGCGCCCACCCCGAAGCACACCGTGGGGATCAGCTCCCAGGGCTTCGCGGCGGATCCCCAGGAGTCCCACCACCGGGTCGCCCGCTGCACCGCCCCGGCCACCGCGCAGCCGCCCAGCACCGCCCAGGCCCAGCACCGGTCCCCCGCCGAGAGGACCGGAACGCCCGGCGGCTCGGCCCGGGGCACCCGGCGCAGTGCCCGTACCAGGAACACGGCGATGACGACCGCGGCCACCGCGGAACCGCCGTACTGGAGGTACCAGTACAGCGGTGAGCCCGCGATCTCCCGGCCCAGGACCGGGAACACCCGCATCCCCCAGCGGTCGAGGTGCGTGAACGCGTCCCACACCACGTGCGTCAGCGCCCCCAGCACCGCCGACGCGTACCACCGCACCACGAGGGACGGCCGTACGCGCGCGCGTGGCGCCCCGCAGCGCAGCAGGGCGGCGGCGCGTGACTGCCGGGCCCGCGGCAACAGGGCCACCAGCGGCTCGCGGATCAGCAGCCACAGGCCCACAAGCGCCCAGGCGATGATCACATCGGTGGTGAAGACGCCCGGGAAGGAGTGGGTGACATCCCCGAACTCCATCGCCCCGGACAGGAAACTCGCCGCGTAGTAGGTCACGTCGGGCGAGAAGGAGCCCGCCACCAGCACGGCCGGGACCAGCCGCCCCCGGCCGGTCCCGTCGCCCCGTACGGCGGGCAGCACGGCGGCCGCATGACTGAGGGTGAAGGGCAACGAAACTCCTCTTATGGCCAACCGGTGAATATCGGGCACGAACGGGTGCCCGTGCAAAGCAAGTTGTCGTAGGGTCGCCTGCGGCACCGTACTGGTCGGACAGACGAACACCATGCTCGGAAAGTTGCGGTGCAACCATCGCCACGGACCGGTCGTCACAACAGGGCGGGTACAACGGGCGGAACAGCCGAAAGGCTGACGGAGACAGACGCGCACGCGTCCACGGGAGGGGTTCACTCTATGGCGGCGCAGTTCGACAGGAGACTCCGCAAGGCGGCGGTCACCACCACCGTGGCGGCGGTCGCGGTCGCGGCCCTGTCCGCGTCCCAGGCTCCCAACGTGACGGCCGACGCCCACGGCAGACAGACCACCGCCGACAACGTGCCGGCGTCCGACACGCCCCCCACGGAGAGCGCCACCGGCAACTCGCCGTACTACACGGACCTGCCGCCGCTCAACAGCCCCAGCCCCGCACCGACCATCGGCACCCCCGCCTCCCGTGGCACGGCCGAGGCGGGCATCCCCGCGACCGTCCTCGACGCCTACAAGAAGGCCGAGTCGGCGCTGCGCCAGTCCAAGCCCGGCTGCAATCTGCCGTGGCAACTCCTTGCCGCCATCGGCAAGGTGGAGTCGGGCCAGGCCCGCGGCGGTCGAGTCAGCGCCGACGGCACCACCACCAGCCCCATCATCGGCCCGCAGCTCGACGGCAACGGCTTCGCGCTCATCAAGGACACCGACAACGGCGTCTACGACGGCAACAGCACCTACGACAACGCCGTCGGCCCCATGCAGTTCATCCCCTCCACCTGGGCCTGGGCGAGCCGTGACGGAAACGCCGACGGCAAGGCAGACCCCAACAACATCTACGACGCCGCGCTCGCCGCCGGCCACTACCTGTGCCGCTTCGACTGGGACCTGTCCACCCAGGCCGACCTCGACCGCGCCATACTCAGCTACAACAACTCGCAGGACTACCTGCGTACGGTCCTGTCCTGGCTGGAGCACTACCGCAAGGGCACCCACGAGATCCCGGACGGCACCGGCACCCTGCCCGTCGACCGCAGCGACGACAACCCCGTGACCGTGCCCAGCCCCTCGCCCGGCGGAACCGGCGCGACCACCGGCCCCCAGGCCCCGGGCACGCAGACGCCCAGCCCCGGGAATCCGGTCGACCCCACCGCGCCCACCAAGCCTTCGGACCCCGGCACCGGCTCCCCGAGCCCCGGTCCGTCCGCACCGACCGATCCCGGGTCACCGTCCGAGAACCCGACCCCCACCGACACGGTGCACCACCTGGAGAACGCCGGCACCACAGGTCTCACCGCGATCGCGGGCGACACGTTCGCCGAGAAGATCAGCACCCGCGCCGAGACCAAGGCGGGGAAGGCCGTCGGCAAGGTACGGATCCGCTTCACCATCGTGGGAGACACGGACGCCACCTTCACCGGCGGCGAGAAGGTCGCCGCCGTCGCCACCGACGACGCCGGCGTGGCCGTCGCGCCCTCGCTGGTGGCGGGTGAGGAGACCGGCGGTTTCACCGTGCGGGCCACCGTCGTCGGCCGCACCGTCGCCGGTCTCGACTACAAGGCCACCGTCACCCAGCGCGTCGCCGACGCCCTCGCGCGCACCGGCGACACCGTCCTGACGTGCACGCCGGGCGGCGAGTTCGCCGACCGGGTCGAGGTGCGGGCCACACACCGGGGCGCAGCCGCGGACAAGGTCGCCGTCACCGCCACGCTCGTCAAGTCGGTGCTCGACCCGGCCGAGAACGACAAGGGCCCCTACTTCAAGGACGCCGACGGCAAGGCGGTCCGCACCCTGACCGGTCTGAAGACCGGCGCCAAGGGCCTGCTGCAGCTGCCGAGACTGTACGCGGACGACACCACCGGCACGTTCGTGCTCCGCCTCACCACCGCGGGCGGCGCCACGCTCGACGTCCGTCTGAAGGTGGCGGGGACGGAGCCGTCGCCGGGCCCGTCCACCGAGTCGCCCGACGCCTCGCCCAGCCCCTCCACCGAGCCGTCGACCGAGCCCGACGCGTAGATCCTGCTGCTCCCGTCCGGACGGCCGAGGGCGCCCCTCCGCTGCGGCGGCGGGACGCCCTCGGGACGTCGTCACTCCGTCACTCCGTCACGCCGTCACTTCCCGAGCCGGGCCTTCGTGTGCCGCGTCGGCTCCGCCGTGGCCGGGTCCTCGGGCCACGGATGCTTCGGATACCGGCCGCGCAGCTCCGCCCGTACGCCGTTGTAGCCGTCCTTCCAGAAGGAGGCCAGGTCGGCGGTGACCGCGGCCGGACGGCCGGCGGGGGAGAGGAGGTGGACCAGGAGCGGCACCCCGGCGATCTCCGGTGAGTGCTGGAGCCCGAACATCTCCTGCAACTTCACCGCGAGGACCGGCTGCCCGGGGTTGTCGTAGTCGATCCGGATCCTGGATCCACTGGGCACGACGATCCGCTCCGGGGCGAGTTCGTCGAGCCGCGCCGCCTCCCCACCCGCCCAGGGCAGCAGCCGCGCCAGCGCCTGCCCGGCGTCGATCCGCGCCAGGTCGGCCCGTCGCCGGGCCCGGCTCAGCTCGGGTTCCAGCCACTCGTCCACGCGCGCGTGCAGCGCGTCGTCACGGACGTCGGGCCAGGGCTCACCGAGCCGCAGCCGCAGAAAGGCGAGCCGCTTGCGCAGCACGTCGGCGTCGGCCGACCAGCGCAGCAACCCGAACCCCTCCTGCCGCAGCCCCTCCAGCAGCGCGTTCCGCACGAGAGCGGGGTCGGCGCCGGCCGGCGGCCGCACCGCGAGCTCCACGGCCCCGAGCCGTTCGACACGCCGGGCCACGACGTCACCGTCGCCCCAGCGCACCTCGTCCCGCTCCTCCAGCAGCGCCCCCGCCGCGAGCCGGGCCGTCGCCTCGTCGACGACCGCCCCGAGCTGCACGCGCGCGTGCCCCTTCCCCACGGGCCGGTCGGCCACGGCGACGGCGATCCACGGAGCGCCCCGCAGCGCCGACGTATCCGACAGCTCGGCCCGGGTGCCGGAGGCCATCAGGTACGAACCGCCGTCCTTCCTGGCCACCCGTTCGGGGAAGGCCAGAGCGGCCACCAGCCCGGCGAGAGCGTCCTCGGCGAGGCCCGGCTCCCGCCGGCCTTCCCCCTGCCCCACGGCGCCCCGCAGTCGCCTCACCTCGGTCCGCCACCGAGTCCCGTAGGCATCGCCGCCCCGCCGAGCGGCCCGCAGCGCGGACGCCAGATCGTCTCCGTACTCCCGCGGCGGCTCCTCACTGAGCAGAGCGACCACCTCCGCCACCGCGTACGACGTCCCCGCACGGAGGCCGCCCGCACCGGCCGTGCCTTCCCTGCCGAAAGCGCTCCCGTCCGAGGTGCTCCCGTCCGAGGCGCCCCCGCCCGAGATGTCTCCGTCCGCCGTGCCGGTGTCCGAGGTTCCTCCGTCCCGGACGCTCCCACCGGAGGCCCCCGCGCCCGGCACCCCCGCGTCGAGCAGTGCCCGCCCCAGCCGCGGATGCAGGCCCAGGCGGGCCAGTCGTACGCCACGCCCGGTGGCCCGGCCGGCGGAATCCACCGCGCCCACGGCCGTCAGCACGGACCGCGCCGCCGCCATCGCCCCGCCCGGCGGCGGATCGAGCAGCGCCAGCCCGGACGCGTCCGGGTCACCCCAGCAGGCCACCTGCAACGCGAACGCCGTCAGGTCGGCCACCTTGATCTCCGGCGCCGGGAAACGCGGCAGACGGGCGTCCTCCGCCTCCGCCCAGCAGCGGTACACCGCACCCGGAGCCTCACGCCCCGCCCGCCCGGCCCGCTGCCGTGCCGCCGCCCGCGAGGCACGTACCGTCGTCAGCGCGCTCAGCCCGCGCGCGTGGTCCACCCGCGGCTCCCGCGCCAGCCCCGCGTCCACGACCACCCGCACGCCCGGAACCGTCAGCGACGACTCGGCCACCGAGGTCGCCAGCACCACCCGGCGCCGCGCCCCGGGAACCAGCACCGCGTCCTGCACGGCCGCCGGCGCCCGCCCGTGCACCTGGAGCACGTCGACATCCCCGAGGCTCCCCAGCTGTCCGGCGACCCGGGTGATCTCCCCGACGCCCGGCAGGAAGCACAGCACGTCCCCGTCCCGCTCGGCCAGCGCCCGCCGCACCACCGACGCCACGTGCGCGAGCAGCGCCGGGTCCACCCGCATCCCGTGCGGCGGCCGTACCGGACGCGCCGGCGGCGCCCACACCACCTCCACGGGGTACGACACGCCCTGCGCCTCGACGACCGGCGCCCCGCCCAGCAGCCGGGCCCAGCCCTCCGCGTCGGTCGTCGCCGACGCGGCCACCAGCCGAAGCTCCGGCCGCAGCGCCTGTCGCACGTCCCACAGGAACGCCGCCGTCGTGTCCGCGTCCAGATGCCGCTCGTGGCACTCGTCGAGCACCACCACGTCGACGCCCGTCAGCTCCTGGTCCCGCTGGAGCCGCTGCAACAGCACACCGGTCGTGACGACCTCCACGCGCGTGTGCCGTCCGACGACGCGTTCCCCGCGCACGGTGTACCCGACGCTCGCGCCGGGCCTCTCACCCAGCAGCCACGCCATGCGCCGGGCCGCCGCCCGCGCCGCGATCCGCCGCGGCTCGGCCACGACCACGCGCCGCTCGGGCCCCTCGCCCAGCAGTCCGGCCAGCGCGAGCGGCACCAGCGTCGTCTTGCCGGTGCCGGGCGGCGCGACCAGCACCGCGGTGCCGTGCCCCTCCAAGGCGTCGTGCAGAGCGGGCAGGGCACCGCGTACGGGCAGGGCGTCCAGGGCGTCGTAACGGATCACGCCCCCAGTGTCGTACGCCGGCGGAACCACCGATCGCGCGCGCGTGCGACCGCCGGCCGACTCAGTCCCGCTCGCACACGAAGATCGCCGTCCCCGGGATGAGCTGCCCGCGCAGCGGCGACCAGCCGCCCCACTCGGAGGTGTTCCACTCCGGCCACTCCGGCTCCACCAGGTCCACCAGCCGGAACCCCGACGTCACGACGTCCCGGACGCGGTCGCCGAGCGTCCTGTGGTGCTCCACGTACACCGCGCGGCCCTCGTCGTCCTGCTCGACGTACGGCGTGCGGTCGAAGTAGGAGGCCGACACCGACAGCCCCTCGGGGCCCGGCTCGTCCGGGAACGCCCAGCGCAGCGGATGCGTCACGGAGAAGACGAAGCGGCCCCGGGGACGCAGCACCCGGTGCACCTCCCGCAGCACCAGCCGCGGGTCGGCGACGAAGGGCAGCGCCCCGTACGCCGAGCACGCCAGGTCGAAGGAGCCGTCCGCGAAGGGCAGCACGGTCGCGTCGGCGCAGACCAGAGGGAAGGCGCCGCCGATGCGCAGGGCGTGCTGGAGCTGGCGGTGGGAGAGGTCCAGGGCCACCGGCCGGGCACCCTGGGCGATCAGCCAGCGCGAGCACTGGGCGGCGCCGGCACCGATCTCCAGGACGTCCTTGCCCTTCAGGTCCTCCGGCGGGCCGAGCAGCTCGGCCTCCACCTCGTCCAGACCCTCGGGACACCACACGAAGCGGTCGTCGCCGAGGAAGGTGCCGTGCTCGACCTGGTACTCGTCCGCGTTCCGGTCCCACCAGCCGCGGTTGGCGCGGGAGCTCTCCGTGACACCGGCGACACGCCGGGTGGCCTCGGGCTCGGCCCCTGTGGCTTCGGATGCTTCGGGCTCTTGGATGACCGGCTCCCTGGTACTAGTCTGCGGGCTCTTCTTGGTCTGCGGGCTCTTCCGCGCCGCCTGTCCCGCGTGTCACGAAAGGGACGTCCGGGGGTCCACGTGGCCTCAGGAGACGGCTTTTGTGCCGGGTATGCGACGATCCGCCCCGGGTGTGCGGCTTCGCGCATTGACCCTGCCCGGCTGTCCCCGTATGCTACAAGTTGCGCTGCGGGCCTGCGCACCTCAGACGTAGCAGGTCGCGCTCGCATCTGTTGTATGTCCCCTCGGTTCATGAGGTGTCATCCGTGTTTTCCGGTGACGCTTCCTTGGCTGTCCGGCTTCTGCAGAGCGAAACGGGCTCCCGGCGTAAGCAGTACCTACGACTTCAATGTCCGTACCGGAGCCCTTTCCCACATGACGAGCAGCACCGAGACCACCGCCACCACCCCGCAGGTTGCGGTCAACGACATCGGTAACGAGGAAGCCTTCCTCGCCGCGATCGACGAAACGATCAAGTACTTCAACGACGGCGACATCGTCGACGGCGTCATCGTGAAGGTCGACCGGGACGAGGTCCTGCTCGACATCGGTTACAAGACCGAAGGTGTCATCCCGAGCCGCGAGCTCTCGATCAAGCACGACGTCGACCCCAACGAGGTCGTCGCCGTCGGTGACGAGATCGAGGCCCTTGTTCTCCAGAAGGAGGACAAGGAAGGCCGCCTGATCCTCTCGAAGAAGCGCGCCCAGTACGAGCGGGCCTGGGGCACCATCGAGAAGATCAAGGAAGAGGACGGCATCGTCACCGGTACCGTCATCGAGGTCGTCAAGGGTGGTCTCATCCTCGACATCGGCCTCCGCGGCTTCCTCCCGGCCTCCCTGGTCGAGATGCGCCGTGTCCGCGACCTCCAGCCCTACGTGGGCAAGGAGCTCGAGGCGAAGATCATCGAGCTGGACAAGAACCGCAACAACGTGGTCCTGTCCCGCCGTGCCTGGCTGGAGCAGACCCAGTCCGAGGTCCGCCAGACGTTCCTCACGACCCTCCAGAAGGGTCAGGTCCGTTCCGGCGTCGTCTCCTCGATCGTCAACTTCGGTGCCTTCGTGGACCTGGGTGGCGTCGACGGTCTGGTCCACGTCTCCGAGCTGTCCTGGAAGCACATCGACCACCCCTCCGAGGTTGTCGAGGTCGGCCAGGAAGTCACCGTCGAGGTCCTCGACGTCGACATGGACCGCGAGCGTGTCTCCCTGTCGCTGAAGGCGACCCAGGAAGACCCGTGGCAGCAGTTCGCCCGCACCCACCAGATCGGCCAGGTCGTGCCCGGCAAGGTCACGAAGCTGGTGCCGTTCGGTGCGTTCGTCCGCGTGGACGAGGGCATCGAGGGTCTGGTCCACATCTCCGAGCTGGCCGAGCGCCACGTGGAGATCCCGGAGCAGGTCGTCCAGGTCAACGACGAGATCTTCGTCAAGGTCATCGACATCGACCTCGAGCGCCGTCGCATCAGCCTCTCGCTGAAGCAGGCCAACGAGGCCTTCGGTGCCGACCCGTCGACGGTCGAGTTCGACCCGACCCTGTACGGCATGGCCGCGTCGTACGACGACCAGGGCAACTACATCTACCCCGAGGGCTTCGACCCCGAGACCAACGACTGGCTCGAGGGCTACGAGACCCAGCGCGAGGCGTGGGAGACCCAGTACGCCGAGGCGCAGACCCGCTTCGAGCAGCACCAGGCGCAGGTCATCAAGTCCCGCGAGGCGGACGAGAAGGCCGCTGCCGAGGGTGTCGACACCGCGGGTGCGGCTCCGGCCGCGTCCGGTGGTGGCGGCGGCGGCTCGTACTCCTCCGAGGGCGGCGACAACTCCGGCGCCCTGGCGTCGGACGAGGCGCTTGCCGCGCTGCGCGAGAAGCTGGCCGGCGGTCAGAGCTGAACGCAGGCTGAGCAGGAGCTCATCAACGAGCGGTAGCTCGTGAACCGAGGGCCCGCACCCTTCCCGGGGTGCGGGCCCTCGGCGTGTCCTCCGCCCAACCCGAACTTCCGCCCACCCCGGCTTCCGCCCGCCCCGACCTTCGCCGTCCCGCCCTCCGCTCCGCCCGCCCGACCCTCCGCCTGTTCGACGCCTGTTCGATGCACGGACGGGGAATGCCCGGGCCGGGACCCTTGTTGTCCAGTACGAACACCAGGAGGGGAGCGGTCACTGTGCTTGATCCGCAGGGTTTGTACGCATGGGAGCCGAAGGGCTTGGCCGTCGTCGACATGGCACTCGCCCAGGAGTCGGCGGGGCTGGTCATGCTCTACCACTTCGACGGATACATCGACGCCGGCGAGACCGGCGACCAGATCGTCGACCAGGTCCTCGACTCGCTGCCCCACCAGGTCGTCGCCCGCTTCGACCACGACCGACTCGTGGACTACCGGGCGCGCCGGCCGCTGCTGACCTTCAAGCAGGACTCCTGGACGGACTACGAGGAACCCACCATCGAGGTGCGGGTCGTCCAGGACGCCACCGGAGCGCCCTTCCTGCTGCTCTCGGGGCCTGAGCCGGACGTCGAGTGGGAGCGCTTCGCCGCGGCCGTGCAGCAGATCGTCGAGCGGCTCGGCGTCCGCCTCTCGGTCAGCTTCCACGGCATCCCCATGGGCGTTCCGCACACCCGCCCCGTCGGCATCACCCCGCACGGCAACCGCACCGACCTGGTGCCGGGCCACCGCAGTCCCTTCGAGGAGGCGCAGGTCCCCGGCAGCGCCGAGGCGCTCGTCGAGTACCGCCTCATGCAGGCCGGCCACGAGGTGCTGGGCGTCGCCGCCCACGTGCCCCACTACATCGCCCGCTCCCCCTACCCGGACGCGGCGCTGACCGTCCTGGAGTCGATCACCGCGGCCACCGGACTGGTCCTGCCCGGCATCGCACACTCCCTGCGCACGGACGCCCACCGCACCCAGACGGAGATCGACCGGCAGATCCAGGAAGGCGACGAAGAACTCACCGCTCTCGTGCAGGGCCTGGAGCACCAGTACGACGCCGCCGCGGGCGCCGAGACCCGCGGCAACATGCTCGCCGAGCCCGTCGAGATCCCCTCGGCGGACGAGATCGGCCGCGAGTTCGAACGATTCCTTGCGGAGCGGGAAGGCGAGGGCTGACGCCACCCCATCGGCCTGCGGGACAGGCCACCGCCGGCAGGCCCTAAGCTTCCGCTCATGCTGAAGGTTGGCCTGACCGGCGGAATCGGCGCCGGCAAGAGCGAGGTGTCGCGGCTGCTCGTCGAACACGGCGCCGTACTGATCGACGCGGACCGGATCGCGCGCGAGGTCGTCGCGCCGGGGACCACGGGGCTCGCCGCGGTCGTGGAGGCGTTCGGAGAGGACGTACTCGCCGAGGACGGCAGCCTGGACCGGCCGAAACTCGGGTCGATCGTGTTCGCCGACCCGGAGAAACTGGCCTCGCTGAACTCGATCGTGCACCCTCTGGTCGGCGCCCGCTCCAGCGCCCTGGAGGAGGCCGCCTCGGACGACGCCGTCGTCGTCCACGACGTCCCCCTGCTCACGGAGAACGGCCTGGCACCGTTGTACGACGTCGTGGTCGTCGTGGACGCCGACCCCGCCACCCAGCTCGACCGGCTGGTACGGCTGCGCGGCATGACCGAGCAGGACGCCCGCGCGCGCATGGCCGCCCAGGCGACGCGCGAGCAGCGGCGGCAGATCGCGGACGTGGTCATCGACAACGACGTACCACTGGACGAGCTGCGGTCCCGCGTCGGAGAGGTGTGGGCCGAACTGACCCGCCGAGCGCACGCACCGCGCTGAACGGCGCGTCGAACCCGGACGCCCAGGGACTGCCATCCGGCGACCCGGCCGCCCCGGCCGCCCCAGGAATAGCGGTCCGCGGGCGGGCGTTGATCCCCTTCAGTGAGGGAAGGACTCTGCCGTGGCCGACACCAGCGGTTCGACCGGACGTACTCCGGAGACGGATGTCATCGACTTCCGTGCCGCCGAGCAACTGCTCGCGGCGCGGGACCCCCAGGGCGCGGTGAAACTGCTCGACGCAGTCATCGCCGCGCATCCGGAGAGCACTGCCGCGCGGCTGCTGCGCGCGCGTGCCTTCTTCGCTGCGGCGCAACTGAGACCGGCCGAGCTGGAGTTCACGATCGTCCTGGAGCGGGAGCCGGACAACGCGTTCGCCCACTTCGCGCTCGCCCGCACCTATGAGCGCCGTGGATGCCCCGACCAGGCCCGGCGCCACTTCCGGCTGGCGGCGGCTCTGGACCCCAACCCGGAGTACTTGCAGCAGGCGCGGTTCGACTCCTGACGGTCAGCTCTTCGGAGGCCCGTCCGGCGACTTGTCCGGAGGCCTGTCCGGCGACCTGTACGGCGATCCGTCCGGAGGCCTGTACGGCGGGATGCCCGGCCCGGGTTGGTAGTGGGGGCCCTGCCTGATGTGCCGGTGGATCACGGTCAGGTCGATCGTGACGACGAGCCACAGCACTCCGCAAGCGAGCGCCCACCCCGGTCGCCCGACGAGCGCGAAGGCGGCCGTTCCGAAGATCGCCCAGACCAGTCCCCACACGCACAGCCAGAAACGTGCCCGCAGGGCACTGCGCGCGGTTGTCGGTTCACTGCCAGTACGCATCGGATCGCCACTCCTGTGGAAAACATACTCCGGGAGCCGACGAGGGGAAAACGACGAGGGGGAACGACCGTGCCACCGGACCGACCCGTCCTGCCGGACGCCGACGCCCTGCCCGAGGTACTGCTCGACCTGGCGGTGCCGCACGAGGACATCAACACACTGGTGGGACTGAGCGGGGCGGTGGCGCACGACGCCGGAGTCACACGGCTGCTGGAGGAGTGCGTCCAGGAGCTGGTGCGGGACCTCGGAGAAGTGGCCGGGGACGACGCGGGCCGGAGGGGCGTGCGGCGGTTCGGGGAGCGTCTGGCCGAGGTGCCTCAGGCGCTGGGCGGATACTTCGCCGCGTACGTGTTCGTCGCGGCCCTGCCGTACACGCGCGCGTACCACCGAGAGCGCGGCATCCCGTCCGAGGTCACCCGGCACACCCTCGCCGACCTGGGACGGAACATGGCGAGCCACCGCAGGCGGCACGGCACGGGCGGGGTGCGGGCGCCGCAGTGGCTGGTGCACCACTTCCGGGGAGAGCTGTACCAGCTGGGGCGGCTGCAGTTCGAACGGGCCACGATCGGGCAGCGCACGGCACCGGTGCTGCGGAAGGCCGGGCTGGACGCGGTGCCGGGCGAGCCCTGCCTGAACCTGCACATCCCGGACTACCGCGGCCCGCTGACACCGGCCGCCTGCGACCGCTCGCTCACACGCGCCGGGGACTTCTTCCGGCGGCACTTCCCCGAGGAACCGTACCGCGCCGCGATGTGCCACTCCTGGCTTCTCGACCCGCAACTGAAGCGGTACCTGGCCGCGGACTCCAACATCGTCCGATTCCAGGAACGCTTCCGGGTGGCCCGCGAGGAGACCGAGCCTGCCGACGAGGAACCCGTCCGCTTCGTCTTCGGAAACCCCTGCCTGCCGGCCGAGGGGCTGCCGCGGCGCACCTCGGTGGAGCGGGCCGTCGGGGACCATCTGCGGGCGGGCGGCCACTGGTACATCGGGCACGGCTGGTTTCCCTTCTGACGGCTGGCTTCCGTTCTGACGACAGATGGTCGTTCCGCAGACCGGCCACCGTTCTGATCGTGCCGGCGGTGGGCGGGCCTGCGTGCCGGCGGTGGGCGGGCCTGCGTGCGTTCACTCGGTCGGGTGAACCGATGTGAGGTGGGAACGAGTGTGTGGGGGCGGCCCGTTGGACGGGCATGGAGCTGAAATTGCGAGAGGGACACCAGGGGACGGGGCCCGGAGCCATCACCCCGGACGGCTGCGCGGTCGAGCTCTACTCGCGGCTGCCCGCCGGAGACGAGCCGGCCGTCGTCGCTGCCGCCGTGCCCGGGGGAGCGCGCATCCTTGAGCTGGGCAGTGGGGTGGGACGCATGACCCATCCGCTGCTGGAGCGGGGGTTCACCGTCACAGCGGTGGACGAGTCCGCCGAGATGCTGGAGCACGTGCACGGAGCCCGGACGATATGCAGCCCGATCGAGGAGCTCAACCTGGGCGAGGACTTCGACGTGGTGATGCTGGCGTCGTTCCTCGTGCACACCGGGGACGTCGAGGTGAGACGGGGACTGCTGCGCACCTGTGCCAGGCATGTCGCGGAGGACGGCTGCGTACTGATCCAGCGGGAGGGCGCGGACTACCACACCGACTTGCCACGTGAGCGGGTGGACCCCAGCGGCTTCACCGTGCGGATCGTGTCGGCGGAGCCGGTCGGAGACGGCGTCAACTCGGTACGCGCGGAGTACGAGTTCCCGGACGCTGTCTGGACGCAGACCTTCCGGGCCCGGCCGCTGACCAAGGAGCAGTTCGAGGAGGCACTGGAGGAGGCAGGACTGGAGGTGGACCGGTATCTGACCGACGACGGGACTTGGGTGAGGGCGATACCAATGCCTCGGAGATAGCGGATCGCCGATGAGTTTCGGGCCGACGAGCGGTCTCAACTCCTGACAGCATCACGGACCGCTCGACTCAGGAGACCCCATGTCCGAGACCACCGCCCCCCTCGCTACCGCTGCTTCCGCCGCACCCGTCAACGCCCCGGACTCCGTCACGCCGACCCGCGGGCGAGGCGCCCGGATCACCCTGCGCACGGTGCAGGTGCTCCTCGCGCTGTTCTTCGCCGTCGCGAGCGCTTTCCCCAAGCTGATCGCGCACTCCTCGGCGGCCGAGACCTTCACCGAGATGGGCTGGGGCAACGCGGGCATGTACGTCATCGGGGTCCTCGAACTGGCCGGAGCCGTCGGACTGTTGATCCCGGTGCTGCAGTCGGTGGCGGCGACGGCGCTGAGTGCGCTGATGGTGGGCGCCTTCGTGGTCCAGCTCAGCTACTTCGACGGGGAGCAGGCGGTGACGCCGCTCGTCCTGATGGTGCCGCTCCTGCTCGTGGCCTGGGCCCGCCGCGAGCACAACGCGGAGTTGCCCCGGCTGGTGCGGGCCCGCCGCGGCTGAGCACCCTCGACGGTGCATGCTTTCCGGACTGCGCATGGATTACGGACTGCGCATGCCTTACGGACGGTGCGTGTCTGTCAGGGCTTGGTCTCGGCGTCCTTCCGGGAGCGGCTGAGCGCCTCCAGTCCGCGCAGGCGTTCCAGCTCGCGGCGGTCGCGCTTGGTCGGGCGGCCGGCGCCGCGGTCTCGGATGCCGGCCGGGGCGACGGCCTCGCGGGGCGGGGGCGGCGGGGAGTTGTCGATGTAGCACTGCGTGGCTACGGGGGCCCCGACGCGCTTGCGGATCAGCCGCTTCACGACGACGACGCGTTCCCTGCCCTCCTGCCGCAGGCGCACCTCGTCTCCGACGCGCAGGGAGTACGCGGGCTTCACGCGCTCGCCGTTCACCCGGACATGGCCGCCTCGGCAGGCGGTCGCGCCGAGGGAGCGGGTCTTGATGAGGCGGACAGCCCAGATCCAGCTGTCCACGCGGACGGTCTCGCCGTTCTGCGGCCCGGCCGCCTCGGCGGCGGCGATCGCGGCGGCGGTCTTCGCGTCGGCCGGGTCGGGCTTCGGCGCGGTGGCCTTGTCACCAACCGTGTCATCGGCCGTCGCCCCGGCCGTCGTCCGGGTGGTGTCCTGTAGGCCGGTCACC
This sequence comes from Streptomyces sp. NPDC017890, assembly GCF_044328675.1. Lineage (NCBI taxonomy): Bacteria > Bacillati > Actinomycetota > Actinomycetes > Kitasatosporales > Streptomycetaceae > Streptomyces > Streptomyces sp. NPDC017890. The sequence goes on along the minus strand of NZ_JBIRHU010000011.1, from coordinate 92,321 downwards.
CCGCCGTCCCTGCCCTCGTCATGCTCGGAAGCCATGGCTCGACCTTAACCGCACGGACCGGTGAGAGGGGCGCCTATTCTGCCCCGCCGACCCGGCCCAGGGCCCCGGGGCCCGCCCGCCTCGCGGTCCAGCGTGTTCCGTCACGTTCCGGGGATGGTCTTACGGTGGAAGCATGGACATCAGGGGCCTCTCCGTACTCGACCAGCGGATCGCGGGGTGCCGGGCCTGTCCGAGGCTGGTCTCCTGGCGGGAGGAGGTAGCCCGTACCAAGCGGGCGGCCTTCGCCGACTGGACGTACTGGGGCCGGCCGGTGCCGGGCTTCGGCCCGCCGGACGCGCGACTGCTGATCGTGGGGCTCGCCCCCGCGGCCCACGGCGGCAACCGCACCGGCCGGATGTTCACCGGCGACCGCTCCGGAGACGTGCTGTACCAGGCGTTGTACGACGTGGGTCTCGCCTCGCAGCCCACCGCGGTCCGTGCCGACGACGGCCTGGAACTGTACGGCGTGCGCATCACCTCGCCGGTGCACTGCGCCCCGCCCGCCAACAAGCCCACCCCCGCCGAGCGCGACACGTGTCGTTCCTGGCTCGTCCAGGAACTGGGCCTGCTGCGGCCGACGCTGCGGGCCGTGGTGGTACTGGGTGCCTTCGGCTGGCAGGCGGCGCTGCCCGCGTTCGCCGAGGCGGGCTGGCCGGTGCCCCGTCCCCGTCCCGCCTTCGCGCACGGCGGGCACGTCACGCTGGACGCCCCCGACGGGGTGGGCCTGGACCTCTTCGGCTGCTTCCACGTCAGCCAGCGCAACACGTTCACCGGCCGGCTCACCCCCGAGATGCTCCGGGAGGTGCTGCGCACGGCGGCCGAGGCGGCGGGGCTGCCCGGCCGGTAAAGGGGATGAGCCGTTCCGAGCCGACGGCGTACGGTGCCCCGATGGGCCTGTATCCGGAGATCGAACCGTACGACCACGGCATGCTCGACGTCGGCGACGGCAACCGCGTCTACTGGGAGACCTGCGGTAACCCGCACGGCAAGCCCGCGCTGGTGCTGCACGGGGGACCGGGGTCCCGCACCAGTCCCGACCTCAGACGGTACTTCGACCCCGCCGTGTACCGGATCGTCCTCCTCGACCAGCGTGGCGCCGGACGGTCGGTTCCCCGGGCGAGCGACCACGACACCGACATGAGCGTCAACACGACCACCCACCTCATGGCGGACCTGGAGCGGCTGCGCGCCCACCTGGACATCGAACGCTGGCTGGTGTGGGGCGTGTCGTGGGGATCGGTCCTGGGCCTGCGGTACGCGCAGACCCACCCGGGTGTGGTGTCCGAGCTGGTGCTGACCGGGGTAGCGACCGGATCCAGCGCCGAAGTGGCCCTCCTGACCCGCGGGCTGGGAAAGATCTTCCCCGAGGCCCACGAGCGGTTCCTCGCCGAGTTGCCGGCCGGAGACCGCGACGGCAACCTGGCCTCGGCGTACAACCGGCTGCTGGAGTCACCGGACGCCGCGGTCCGGGAACGGGCCGCGCGTGCCTGGACCGACTGGGAGACGGCGATGATCCCAGCGCCGCCACGCTCGGTCGCCCGGTTCGAGGACCCGGACTTCCGCATGGGCTTCGCGCGTACCGTCACGCACTACTGGGGCAACGACCACTTCCTCGGCGACGGTGACGGCAACGGCGACGGTGACGACGAGGGCGTGGTCCTGAGGGACGCGCACCTGCTGCGGGGCATCCCCGGCACCCTGGTGCAGGGCAGCCTGGACTTCGGCAACCTGCTCGGCATCGTCTGGCGGCTCCACCACGCCTGGCCCGACAGCGAGCTGGTGGTCGTGGACGAGGCCGGGCACGACGCCGGGGCGACCGGTGACGCCGTACTGGTGGCGGCGACGGACGCGTACGCACGCACCGGTGCCTGAGGCGCCGCCGCGGGGTGCGGCCGCTCCACGCACGGTCGGCCACCCGGCCGCATCAGCGTCCCTGGGCAGTACACCTAGGGCCGCCACACGTACCGCACGTCCGGCTCCCGCTCCTCGTTGCCGGTGCCGTCCGTCCACTCCACCGCCGTGAAACCGTGCTGCTCGTAGAAGCGGTGTGCGGGCGCGTTGACCTGAAAGGTCCACAAGGAAAGCCCGTCCGGTCTGCGTTCCTTGGCCAGTGCGACGAACCGGTCCCCGATTCCACGCCCCCGCCAGTCCGGGGCGAGGTACAACTGCGACAGCTCCTCTTCCTCCAGCACCATCACGCCGACGACATCACGGCCGGCCGCCTCCGCCACCCATGTCTCGTGCAGGGGCACCACCACGTGGCGGAAGTAGTCCAGGACCTCCTCGTCGGTGCGGGGCCGGACCACGGTCGGCAGTGCCGCGGCGAAGGACCGCAGCCAGACATCGGCCGCCGCCCGGGCGTCGTCGCCCGACGCGCGCCGCAGGACGACCGGTTCCGCCCCCTCCCGGCTCACGGACGTATCTCCTCCGGAACGACCGCCGTCGCCGTGATCTCCACCAGCTGCCCCGGGTACCCGAGACAGCTCACCCCGAGCAGCGTCGAGGAGTGCGGTCCTGCGCTGAGCCCGGATGCCTCGACGACGTCCCAGACGGCGGACAGCGCGGCGGTCTCACCGCTCACCACGTACACATCGGTCGAGAGCACGTGCCTCAGCTCGCTCCCGACAGCGCGCAACTGCTCGGTGAGGTTCGCGATCACCTGCTCGGCCTGACGGACCGGGTCGCCCTCCCCGACCAGCTTCCCCTCCGCGTCGAGCGGAACGGACCCGGCCAGGAAGGCGAGCTTCGTGCCGGCTTCGACGACGGAGGCATGGGAATAGGCGGGCGGCGGAAAAAGGCCGGGCACGTCGACGCGCTGGATCACGTGGGCTCCTGGGGCGGTCCGGAGAACGGGCAACTTCCTGATCATCGGTACTCCGGACCTCCTCCGCATCCGAATTTCCCTCGCGGCCCGCGACCCGGCCGCCTAGGCTTCCGGCGTCCGTCACGCCGCCCCACCGCCAGGAGTCCGAAGCAGTGCCCACCCTCACCGACCAGGACTTCCTCGACACGACCGCCGACCGGCTCGCCGCCCTCCCCGCCGTCCGGGCGGTCACCCTCGGCGGCTCCCGGGCCCGGGGCACCCACGGGCCCGACAGCGACTGGGACCTGGCGGTCTACTACCGGGGCGCCTTCGACCCGGACGACGTGCGTGCCCTCGGCTGGCCCGGCGACGTCTCCGAGATCGGCGGCTGGGGCGGCGGTGTCTTCAACGGCGGCGCCTGGCTGACGATCGACGACCGCCCGGTCGACCTGCACTACCGCGACCTCGACGTGGTGGAACACGAGGTGGCTCAGGCGGAGGCCGGGCGTTTCGGCGTCGAGCCGCTGATGTTCCACCTGGCGGGCATCCCGACGTACCTGGTCGTCGCGGAGCTCGCGATCAACGAGGTGCTGCGCGGCGAACTTCCCCGCCCCGCCTACCCGCGGGCCCTCCGCGCCACCGCCCCCGAGCGCTGGTACGGCGCGGCCACGGCCACCCTCGCCTACGCCAAGGCCGGCCACGCGCCCAAGGGCGCCCTCACCCAGGTCGCCGGCGCGATCGCCCTCGCCGCGACCCAGACGGCGCACGCGGTACTGGCGGCGCGCGGGGAGTGGGTCACCAATGAGAAGGGACTGGTCGAGCGGGCCGGCCTGGGCGGGATCGACGTACTCCTGACTCAGCTCTCGCCGCTTCCGGTGCCGTTGGCGCGGTCGGTCTCCCAGGCCGAGGAACTGCTGCGCGGGGCCATGGAAGCAGCCCTGCATGGCCAGGTGTAGCTGACCCGCCCTCCCGGCGTGCGGGACCCGGACGGGGCCCCGGGCCGGGGTCTGCTCATGGCCGGCGACCTCGCGGCGGACGACTGGAGCGTCGCAGTGCCCCGTGACCGCTGACCAGGCTCACGGGGCACTGACCGTGTCTGCGGCCAGCGGCCGACCATGCCCCGGTGGCCCCGGTGGCCCCGGTGGCCCCGGTGGCCCCGGTGGCCCCGGTGGCCCCGGTGGCCCCGGTGGCCCCGGTGGCCCCGGTGGCCCGGTGGCCCGGTGGCCCGGTGGCCCGGTGGCCCGGTGACCCGGTGGCCCGGTGACCGGTGACTTGGGGACCTGGCGAGCCTGGCAGCCGGCCGGGGTGCCTGATCCGAGGTGACGACCGGCCGGTCGTCACCTCCCCGAAACACGCTCGTTCCCGCGCCCTCGAAAGCCCGACGTACGCTTACCGACACGCCCCACAGCCCGGCCACCGTCGCCCGAAGGCTCACCTCCGCCTCCGCCCGGACGACAGGAGCTCGCGTTTCGTGCACCGCGCCGCCCTCACCCTCCCGCCCTGGCTCGCCCACGCCCTGAACGCCCAGCGCGGGCCCGTCCCCTGGAGCGCGGTGATCCGGGGCGCGCTGGCCGGCGGGCCGCTGCTGCTCGCCGCCGTGCTCGCCGACCGGGCCTCCCTGGGAGTCGTCGCCGCCATCGCCGCCATGCTGGCCGGGATCAACGACCGGCCGGGCAGCCGCCGTGCCTCCGTGCGGCGCATCGGTGTGCCCGCGCTCGCGGGAGGGGGCGGGTTGCTCGTCGGGACGTACGCCGGGCAGCATCTCGGGGCCGTACCGCTGACCCTGGTGCTGACCGGGCTCGGACTGGTCGCCGGGGGTGTCAGCGCCGTCGGGGCCGTGGCTTCCGGGGCCGGGACGCAACTGCTGGTCACGAGCGCCGTCGGGGCCGGGATGCCGCTGCCCGGCCCCGGGTGGCAGAGCGTGCTGGCCTTCCTCGCCGGTGCCGGATGGCTGCTCGCGCTGCGGCTGGTCCTGCCCACGCCCGGCTCTCTCACCGGAGACCTCCGCCTCGGTTCCCGCCCCGGTTCCCGCCCCGGTTCCCGCCTCGACTTCCGCTTCGACGGGGAGCGGGTGGCCGTCGCCGATGTCTACGACGCCGTCGCCGCGCTCCTGGAGGCGGTCGGTACGGAGCACGCCGCCGCTCGCCGGGCCGCGCTCACCGCCGCCCTCGACCACGCGCAGGACGCGCTCGCCGGGCCCCGGCTGCGGCGCCCCGCCTCGTCTCCGGCAGAACGGAGACTGCATGCCCAGTACGCCGCCGCGCTGCCCCTCGGCGAGGCCGCGACCGCGCTCGCCTGGGCGGAACGGGCCGTGCCCGCGCGGGCCGCCGATGGGCCCCGGCGGCTCGCCGCTGCCGTCCGCGGCAGCACCCACGCCGGCCCCCTGCCCGCCCCCAGCCGCACCGACCCCGCCCTGCGCGCCCTCGACGACGCACTCCTGCACGCCGCCGAGGCCTTCGACCGGGGCAGGGGCCGGGACCTGCACACCCGCAGGCGGCCGGGTACCTCCCCGGTACGCACCGTCCTCGGTGCCGGCGGACGGGAGTACGGGCTGCGCGTCGGCCTGTGCTTCGGGGCCAGTGCCGCCGTCGCGCAGGTCCTGCACCACGGGCACTGGTACGGGTCGCACCAGCACTGGTACTGGCTGCCCGCAACCGCCGTCTTCCTCGTCAAGCCCGACCTCGGCCCGCTCGTGTCCCGGGTGCTGTGCCGGGCGGCCGGGACCGTCCTCGGGGCGGTCCTCTTCGCCGGGTTCGCCGCCCTGCTGCCCCGGCCGGACGGACTCGTCGCGCTGGTCGCCGTCTGCGGTGCCCTCGTGCCGGTCGCCGCGCGGCACTTCGCCGCCCAGACCACCGTCGTCACCGTCCTCGTCCTGTCCCTGGTCATGGTGGGCGGCGAACCCCAGGCATCCCTCAGTCGCATCGGGGAGACGCTACTGGCCTGCGCGATCGTGCTGGTCGTCGGACATCTGCCGTTGCCGGGGCAGCGGGGAGGCGGCGTCCGTGCCCGCACCGAGGCCGCAGACGCCGCCGCGCAGGCCTACCTCGCCCACGTACTGAGCGAGTCCGACGACCGCGCCACCCGGTGGACGCTGCGCCGCGAGGCCTATCGCACGCTTGCCGAGGCCCGCGCCGCGATCGCCCTCGCCGCCGCGGAACTGCCCGCCCTGGCCCGGCACTCCGCGGGCGCGGAGGAGGTCGCCTCGGTCCTGGAACGGCTCGTCGACACCACCACCGCGTGTGCCGTGCACCTTGACGACACCGGCGGGCTCACGGCCCGCCACACCGAACGGCTCGCCGGACTGCGGGACGAACTCGACGAGCGGCGCGGGCACGTGGGCCGGCCCCGTACGTTGACGGGATGACGCCTTCTTCCCATGAGAAGCCGAAGCCCGCTGATTCCCATGAGCAGCCCGCCGACCTCGTGATCACCGGCTGTACCGTCCTCGTCCACGACGACCGGGAACGGATCGGCTTCGAGGAGGACGCGGCCGTCGTCGTACGTGACGGAGTCGTCGATTCCGTGACGACGACCGCCGCCGTGGCCGGCCTCCCCGCGGCCGACCGCATCGACGCACACGGCCAGGTCGCCCTCCCCGGCCTGATCAACTGCCACACGCACGCGCCGATGGTCGCCCTGCGCGGGCTCGCGGAGGACCTGCCCACCGAGGAGTGGTTCAACGACGTCGTGTGGCCCGTCGAGTCCAACCTCACCGAACGGGACGTGGAGCTGGGCGCCCGGCTCGCCTGCGCCGAGATGATCCGCGCCGGCGTGACGACGTTCGCGGACCACTACTTCGCCATGGACGCCGTCGCCACCGTGGTCGCCGAGTGCGGGATGCGGGCGCTGCTGGGCCAGGCCTACTTCTCGTCGCAGGGCCCCGAAGGGCGGGAGAGGTCGCTGGAGTTCGCGCTGCGGCACCGGGGCTTTGCGAACGGCCGGATCACGACGGCCCTGGCCCCGCACGCCCCCTACACCGTGACCGACGCCGACCTCGCCGCCACCGCCGCACTCGCCCGCGACCACGGCCTGCCCGTGCATCTGCACGCCGCCGAGAACCGCGGCCAGACCGACACCAGCCTCGCCCGGCACGGGGCCACCCCGATCGAGGTACTGGAGCGCGCCGGCATCCTCGACGCCGACGTGCTCATCGCGCACGGCACCGGCATCGTCGAGGCCGATCTGCCGATCCTCGCGCGCGCGGGCGGCCGTACGGCTGTGGCGACCGCGCCCCGCGGGTACCTCAAGTTCGCCTGGCCCACCACCACACCCGTGCGAGCCCTGCGCGACATCGGCGTCCCCGTAGGACTCGCCACGGACGGCGCCGCCTCCAACAACTCCCTCGACGTGTGGGAGTCGATGGCCCTCACGTCCCTGATCCAGAAGTCCACCGAGGGCGACCCGCGGTGGCTGACCTCCCGCCAGGCCCTGCACCACGCCACGGTGCAGAGCGCCGACGCGGTCGGCCTCGGCGACACCGTCGGCCGCATCGCGCCGGGCCGGCGGGCCGACCTCGTCCTCGTCGACCTCACCGGGCCGCACACCCAGCCCGTGCACGACCTCGCCGCCACCCTCGTGCACAGCGCACGGTCCGCGGACGTGCGCACGACGATCGTCGACGGGCGCGTCCTCATGCGGGACCGCCGGCTGCTGACCCTCGACGTCCCCGCGGTGGTCCGGGAACTGGGGGAGCGGCTGCCCGCCCTGACCGACCGCCGTCACGGCCGGCGCGTCCAGGAGTACGACACCTGAAGACCGTACGGAGCTGAACACCGAGGTCAGCGGCTTGCCGGCGCCCTCCCGAAAAGAATCTTGCCGAGTCGCGATGAGTTCCGCTCCGCCCACCGGTCACCACCCCTGACGGACCGTCGCGTGTCGCACAGGAGGAGCTGGACCCATGACGCTGCCCGAGATCGTCACCCGCGCGAACTGGCGCGCGGCGCGCGAGGCCTTACTGGTCAAGGAGAAAGCGGCCACCCGCGCGCGTGACGCGCTCAACGCCGAGCGGCGTGGGCTGCCCATGGTGGAGGTCGACAAGGAGTACGTGTTCGAGGGCGGCGACGGCAAGGGCACGCTGCTCGATCTCTTCGAGGGACGCGACCAGCTCGTCGTCCACCACTTCATGTTCGCGCCCGAGTGGGATGCCGGCTGCCGCAGCTGCTCGGCGTTCCTGGATCAGGTGGGTCACCTCGCGCACCTCAGGGCCCGCGGTACGACGTTCGCGGCCGTCTCGCGGGCCCCGTACCCGAGGATCCTGCCGTTCAAGGCAAGGATGGGCTGGACGCTGCCCTGGTACTCGTCCTACGTCAGCGACTTCAACACCGACTTCGAGGCGACCCTCGAACACGAGGGCGAGCTCGTCGAGCGGCCCGGCATCAGTTGCTTCCTGCGGGACCGCGACCGGGTCTTCCACACCTATTCGACGTACGAACGCGGCCTCGACGGACTCGGCTCGACCGGCAGCCTGCTCGACCTGACCGCGCTCGGCAGGCAGGAGCAGTGGGAGAAGCCCGAGGGGCGGGCGTCGGCCCTTGGTGCGCCTGCGGGAAGCGAGAGCATCCGTTACCACGACGAGTACGAGGACTGACACACACCGTAACGAAAAGACCCGAACGGCTGAGGCGCCGCTCACACTTTGCGGTGAACGAGTGTCAACTACGTCTCAGTACCATCACCGGGTGAGGCGTTCGCTCCATGGTTGGCGTTTGACTCTACGAGTACAGCGCTACATGGAGGTGCGGGGTGAACGGGCGAACGGTGCTCGAGCGTTTTCCCGCCGGCGGGCCGCGAGGGTCCTGGCCGGCGGAGGAGTTCGCGAACGCGCGGCGTCTGGAGGGCCTGCCCGCCGAGGTCGTCATGGACCTCGCCACGGACATGTTCCTGGTCATCGTCCGCGGCGACGCCGCCGGCGGCTCGGCGGCCTGAACGCGGCGGCGCCGCCGCGGCGAAGGGGGTCCGTCGTCGAGCGGCTGTCGGAGATCCTGACCGACGCGCCGGTGGCTCGGCCCGCCTGGACGCGGCGGCGCCTACGCGCTCACCGGCCGTGACCATGTGGGTGTCGTGTCCGTCAGCCGGCACAGGGCGAGGTAGAGCGGTATGGGCGGGGTGTAGGGGACCGTGTTGTCGGGACGGTGGATGAGGTCGGGGACGGCCGGCGCGTCGGGAACGAACGCGCCGGTCGCGTACCGTGCGGGGGCGGGCCACTCCAGGGCGTAGTCGGAGTCGGACGGAACGATCCACCACCAGTGCGCCTCGTCGGCGTAGACACACCCCACGCGCGGCAGCCGAGGCAGCACCAGAGGGCCGAAGCGGGCGGGTACGGTCACGGCGTCGCAGCCCAGCGGAGCCGTCATGCCGTCCGGCACGGGCAGCCGCCGAAGCGTCCCGGAGAGCGCCCCGGGCGCGTCCAGCCCGCGCTGGAGGCGGACCAGGGTGTCCAGGCCGAGCGGTCGGATGCCGTACGCAGCCCTCATGGTCATTCGGTCCCCGTTCCGCGGCGCGCCTGGTGGTGACGTCCCTCCGCCTCGCCGCCGTCACCCGTGCCGCCGGCGGGGCCGGGCTTCGGGCGGGCGCCCCAGCCCAGGTCGTTGTGGGGCTCCGACGGATCGGGCGGCCCGTCGGCCTCGCGTGGCAGCTCGGCCCAGACCAGCAGTCCGGGGCCGTGTTCGTGGGCGCCCCAGGCGTCGCACAGGGCGTCGACGAGGAGCAGCCCCCTGCCGTGCTCGTCCTCGGGCTGCTGATCGGCCGAGGGGTGGGGCTGGCCGGGGGCGCAGCCCTCGTCGCGTACGGCTATGCGGACCAGGTCGGCGCCGTCGTGCAGCTCGCACACTATGTGTCTGCTCGCGGTGTGCACGATCGCGTTGGTCACCAGCTCGGAGACCACCAGGGCCGCGGTGTCACAGGTGTCCTCGCACACCGACCAGCCGTTCAGCCGGGCGCGCGTCAGGCGTCTGGCCTGCGCGGGAGAAGCGGGATGGGCGGCCAGCTCGAAACGGAACCGACGCTCGGCGGCGGCGGCCACCGAAGGGTCGGCTCGCATGGCGGCACCGAGGCCCAGGGGGCCGACGGCGGCGTCTGTTCCTAAGGGCGCGGACGGAATCACGCTTGCCACTATCGCCCCGCCGTGAACACTTGGCAAGAGCCACTCTGAAAAATGCAGAGTGCTGTGTGACGGCCTGGACGGCCGTGGCACACTGCTCGCAACAGCACGTCGAGCGGCGCCACTTCAGATCACCGAAGGCCCTGCACAGGCTTTCGAACGGGTCTTCGAATGGCGCCGCCGGGCTGTTCGCGCGAGGACGCGCAGGCAGGATTCGGGACTCTTCAGGAGGTGGGCGGTGAGCGAGCCGCGGTCCGCGCCGACGGTCGGACAGGTCGTCCTCGGCCGGCGCCTGCTGGACCTGCGGGAACGCGCAGGTCTCAAGCGCGAGGAAGCCGCCCGCATCCTGCGTGTCGCCCCCGCCACGGTCCGCCGGATGGAGATGGCCGAGGTCGCCCTCAAGATCCCGTACCTCCAGCTCCTGCTGAAGGCCTACGGCATCGGCGATGAGGAGGCCGACGCCTTCGTCCAGCTGGCCGAGGACGCCAACAAGCCCGGATGGTGGCAGCGCTTCCACGACATCCTGCCGGGCTGGTTCTCCATGTACGTCAGCCTGGAGGGCGCGGCCTCCCTGATCCGCTCCTACGAGCCCCACTTCGTCCCCGGAGTGCTGCAGACCGAGGACTACGCGCGCGGGGTGCTCCGCTCGGGAGCCATCGGGCAGACCCGGCCCGACGACATCGAGCGCCACGTCGATCTGCGCATGCAACGTCAGGAACTGCTCACCCGTCAGGACGCGCCCAGGCTGTGGGTCGTGATGGACGAGACCGCGCTGCGCCGCCCCGTCGGGGGCCCGCAGGTGATGCGTGCCCAGATCGACAGGCTGCTGGAGGCCACGAAGCTGCCCAACGTGACGCTGCAAGTCGCCCCGTTCTCCAACGGGCCGCACCCGGGCACGTACGGGCCCTTCGTGCTGTTCCGATTCGCCATGCCGGAACTGCCGGACATGGTCTACAGCGAGTACCTGACCGGCGCCGTCTACCTCGACGCGCGCACCGAGGTGGCGACCCATCTCGAGGTCATGGACCGCATGGCGGCGCAAGCCGCCACGGCACATCGCACGAAGGAGATCCTCCGGGATCTCCGCAAGGAGCTGTGAATGAACCGCACCAAACCCCAGCGCTCGCCGCGGACCCGCAGCGAGCGGATCCACAACGAGCGGATCTACAACGGCATGCCCGCCCGTGAGCTGGGCAGCGAGGGCTGGCACAAGCCGTGGAGCGGCGGAAACGGTGGCAACTGCCTGGAGGCGATGAAGCTCGCCGACGGCCGGATCGCGGTACGGCAGTCGACCGATCCCGACGGGCCGGCGCTGATCTACACCTCGGCCGAGATGACGGCCTTCATCGAGGGAGCGAAGGCGGGAGAGGCGGACTTCCTGCTGTCCTGAGACGTGCGCTCTGTTGTTGCTTGTTTCCTAAGCTGTTCGGCACTGAATTGATCACCCACCGTCGTCACCTGTAACCGCCACAGCTACCCCCTAACGGTCATCCGTAACCGCCACCTGTGGCCAGAGCCCATTCGCCGTCGCCCTTCGTCAGGACACCCCAGCACCTTGGAGCTCGTGACCGGGCAGCACCACGCCGAGATCGACATGAGCAGGCCGCACCCCGCGCGGATGTACGACTGGTACCTCGGTGGCAGGAACAACTACCCGGTCGACGAGGCGATGGGCCGGCAGATGCTCACCCTCGACCCGAGGGTGCCGGCAATGGCCCGGGTGAACCCCGACGTCCGGGATCCGGACGCCGTCCTGGACGGCGCCAGGAAGATCCTGGACTTCGACCGGGCCCGTCGCGCTGTCCCCGGTGGCGCTGCTGCACTTCGTCTCCGCCGAGGACGGCGCGCACGAACTGGTCGGCAGGCTGCCGGCGGTGCTGCCGCCCGGCAGTCACCTGGTGATGACCCACGCGACGGCCGACTTCAGGCCCGAGGAGTCGCGGGCGGCCACCGAGAAGCTCAGGGCCGCCGGAGTCACCCTGGCCCTGGGCTCACGCGAGGAGTTCGCCCGCTTCTTCGCCGGCCTCGACCTGGACGGGCCCGGCGTCGCCGTGCCCCCTCTGTGGCGTCCGGAACTCGGCGAGCCGGTCGCCGGGGCAGGAGGCCGGGTTCATTCCGGGGTACGGGGCAGTGGCCCGTGAACCGTGACCCGCAGGCTGCGCCCGACAGGCTGCGACCGGGCGGGCTGTGACCGTCAGGCTGTGACCCGCTGATCGTCCCGCGGTGGCTGTCCGCTCGCTCAGGTGAGGGCCAGTACGTACGCCACCGCCGCCGCGGCCGAGGCAGCCGTGCGGACGTGGTTCCACGCCGTCCACTCGCGTATGTAGGAGGGCCATCGGGCGGCCGCCTCCGCGGAGCCCGGCTCCAGCCGGAGCAGTGCGGAGTTGCGCGGCACATTGGCGGCCGCGGTCACCCCGAACGATCCGAAGAGGAACAGCGCACTGCCCAGCAGCAGCTCCACCGCGGCCCCGTCCGGCCGCACAACCAACGTCACCACAGCGATCACAGCGGCCAGCACCGCCGTGCCGAGGAACAGGAACATGAACGCGGGCCGCACCGCGGCCGTGTTGATCGCGTTCATCGCGGCGACTCCCTGCGCGGGCGGCAGCGCCGCGAGCCCTCGCATGACGAACGTCGAGAACGCGCAGAACGCGCCGGCCGTCAGACCCGTTCCGAGCACACCCAGCACCGTCAGCACGAAGAACGGTCCATCGATCATTTCCTGTCAGCTCCCCACGTCGAGTCGATGCCGCTCGGCACCGTCGGCCGTCGACCACCCCGAGTCAACCTGCGTACGGCCACGGTGACCATGGCCGATCGACGCGAGCGCATACGCCGGCGTCCAGGCGGGCGGGGCCGGCGACTGACGCATCATGGGCAGGTGCGACTGGAAGCGATCACTTGGGACAGGCTCGGCGACCTGCTCGCCGAGCGCCTGCTCGACCTCGAGCCCGCCGACGGCAGCGCCTGGCCGCGCGTCGCCTTCGACGGCGCCCCGGCAGCCCGCCCCGGGGACCTCGCCGACCGGGTCTCCGAGGCGCTGCGCATCCGCGGCCGGCCCTCCCTCGTCGTCGGGACACAGGGCTTCCTGCGCCCCGCTTCGCTCCGCCTCGAGTACGGGCACCAGGATGTCGAGTCCTACTACAACGGCTGGCACGACACCGGCGCTCTGTGGCGCGAGGTCTTCGACCCCCTCGGGCCCGGTGGCGACGGGCGCGTTCTCCCCGACCTGTGGGACCCGGTCACCGACCGGGCCACCCGCAGCTCCTACGTCCGCCTCCCACCCGGCGGCGCACTGCTGCTGCACGGTCCCTTCCTGCTGCGCCACTGGTTCCCCCTCGATCTGAGCATCCACCTCGTCCTCGGCCCCGGCGCACTGCGCCGCCGCACTCCCGAGGCCGAGCACTGGACCCTGCCCGCCTTCGAGCGCTACGAGGAGGAGACTGATCCCTCCGGCACCGCCGACGTCCTGGTGCGTGCCGACGATCCACGGCATCCCGCGTGGAACGGCTGACGCGCCCGGTGGAGGCCGGGCGGCCTGTAGGTCTACGACCTCGCCCACCCGTACACGTCCGTGGAGATCAGCGGCACCACCGCGGACACCCCGAGAAGGGCGACAGGGTCCGCGTGGACGTCCCTGTCGTGCCACGGGAGGCCGTGGGCTTCTCGACCTGAGCGGCCCGGGCCGTCGTCAGAGCCAGCCGTTGCGCCGGAAGCCCCGGTGCAGCGCCAGGCAGGAGACGGCTATCACGCCTATGACCAGGCCGTAGCCGTACCGCCAGCGCAGTTCCGGCATGTGGTCGAAGTTCATGCCGTACATCCCGCAGACCATCGTGGGCACGGCGACGATCGCCGCCCAGGCGGTGATCTTGCGCATGTCCTCGTTCTGCGCGACCGTCACGCGGGCGAGGTGTGCCTGGAGAATGGAGTTGAGCAGCTCGTCGAATGCCGCGAGTTGCTCAGTGGCACGCAGCAGATGGTCGGCGACGTCGCGGAAGTAGGCCTGTATCTCCGGCTCGATCACCCGGGCCGGGCGTGTGGCCAGTTCCTCAAGCGGCCGGCCGAGCGGCACAACGGCCCGTTTGAGTTCGAGGAGTTCGCGCTTGAGCTGGTAGATCCGCCCAGGATCGACCCGCGCGCCGTGCTCTGCGAACACCTCCGTCTCGACATGGTCGATGTCCGCCTGGACCGCCTCGATGACGCTCAGGAAGTCGTCCACCACGTGGTCCGCGATCGCGTGCAGCACAGCCGACGGCCCCTTGGCGAGCTGGGCGGGATCCGACTCCAGTCCTTCCCTCAGTGGTCCCAGCGAGCCGTGCCGGCCGTGGCGCACGGTGATCACGAAGTCCTGGCCGACGAACACCATGATCTCGCCGGTGCTCACCACCTCGCTCGTGGCCGTGAGTTCCTCGTGCTCCACGTAGCAGACTGTCTTGAAGACGGCGAAGAGCGTCTCGCCGTACCGCTCCACCTTCGGACGCTGGTGAGCCTCGATCGCGTCCTCGACCGCCAGCGGATGCAGGTCGAAGAGCTCCGCGACGCCCGCGAACTCCTGGTCCGTCGGCTCGTGCAGGCCGAGCCAGACGAAGCCGGTTCCCCGCCCCCGCATCCGCTTCACCGCGTCGACCGGATCGCCGCCCTCCGGAGTGCGGACACCGTCCCGGTAGGTCACGCAGTTCACCACCGAGGAACCCAGCGGGGAGCGGGCGGGATGGCTCAGGTCCACGCGCGGGCGCCGCCGGGCCAGCCTCGCCACCTTGCGGAGACCGCCGGCCCTCCCCAGGCCGCCCGTGACCTTCCGTAGATTTCCTGCCATCGTCATCCGTGTCTCCCCGTGTGGGTCCCCTCACGCCGTGCTTCTCGCGCCAGTCTGCCAGGCCTGCGGGATCGGTGGATCAGCCTGTGGGAATAAAGCGTTCCGCTTTGTTCCCCCCTGTGGACAGGGCTCTTGGACCGGAGCGGACACGGACCGGACTCGAATCCGGACCTGGGCTGGACGCGGAAGCGGACCGTGGCGCAGGCGCGGACCCGGCCGGTCGGCTGCGTGGGGTCCTCGTGCCGGAGCGGCCTGAACGCCGGAGCGTCGACCTCTTCGGGCAAGCCGGACAACTGGGATGATCGGCGCATGACGCGAACCGACGGATACCTCCTCGACAACGGGCAGGCCGAGGCGGCGGAGCGCTTCGACGCCTTCGCCACTGTCTTCGATCCCACGACGTTCCGGCACCTCCAGGCGCTCGGTGTCGGCCCCGGCTGGCGCTGCTGGGAGGTTGGGGCCGGCGGCATCTCCGTGGTGTCCTGGCTGGCCAAGACGGTGGGCCGGACCGGCAAGGTCCTCGCGACCGACATCGACACCTCATGGGTCGCTCCGGTCGGCCGGCCTCCGGTCGAAGTCCGCGTGCACGACGTGGGTGCGGAGGAAGCGCCGGGGAAGGGCTTCGACCTGGTGCACGCCCGGCTGGTGCTCGTTCATGTCCCGGACCGGGAAAGGGCGTTGCGGTCGATGGTCCAGGCCCTGCGCCCGGGAGGACGCCTCCTGGTCGAGGACGCCGATCCCGCGCTGCAACCCCTGGTCTGTCCCGACGAGCACGGCCCCGAGCAACAGCTGGCGAACCGGCTGCGGCACGGCTTCCGCCAACTGCTGGCTCACCGCGGTGCCGACCTCTCCTACGGCCGTCGGCTCCCGCGTCTCCTGCGGGAGGCAGGGCTGCGCCGCGTGGAGGCCGACGCCTACTTCCCGGTCACCTCACCCGCGTGCGCCGCCCTGGAGTCCGCGACGGTCCGTCAGGTCCGCGACCAGCTGGTTGACGCCGGGGTGGCCACACGCGAGGACATCGACCGCCACCTCGCGAACGTCGCGTCCGGCGACATGGACCTCGCGACGGCTCCGATGATCTCGGCGTGGGGGCGCAAGGCGTAGGGAGCGGGGTTCCGGTCGAGCCGGTCGAGCCGGCGTCTGCCCTTGCGTGGCGTGCTGCGGGCCGCGGCGAGGCGCTGAGGATCCACGCAGCGGCACGGCCCTCAGCGCTGCGGATCGGTCGGCCGGTGCCCCTGGGCGTCGGCATTCCGAGCCCGCCGCCCTCGCCAGGTGGCCTCCGCCGGTGAGAAGCGGGCGGCACGCACCGGCGTCGTCGCGCACCGGCGTCATCCCGCACTGCCGTCATCCCGCACCGAGCCGCCCGCGTCCTGCCACCACTGCCACGGCACTCCCCCTGACGCACCGCCCTCGCCTGCGTCGCCCTCTCACCCGTACCGGCCGACCTGCTGTCAGTCCGTTGCCCGTGGAGGTCTCCCACCCACCCGCTCGACCGCCCTCGCCCCCGCCCGGCACCCCGCGGTCGCCGCCTGCTCGGCCCCCGCGCCCGCGAGCAGCGACGCGAGGAACACGCCGGTGAACGCGTCACCGGCGCCCGTACTGTCCCGCGGCGACGCCGGGGCGGCGGGGACACGCGCGCACACGGCGCCGGACCGGGCCACCACGGCCCCCTCCGCGCCCTGCTTGGCGACCACCAGCGGGACGTGCCGGCTCAGCTCGGCCGCCGCGTCCGCCGGATCGGGCAGCCCGGTGAGCAGGCACGCCTCGTCACGGCTGGGCAGCAGGACGTCCACTCCCGCGACCAGGTCCAGGAAACGCTCGACGCCCAGCCCGGCGAGGAACCCCGCCGACGCCGGGTCCAGGCTGACCGGCACCCCCCGCGCGCGTGCCGCCGCCAGGGCGACCGGCACCAGAGCGCGGCTCGGCTCCGAGAACAGGAGGTAACCCGACAGGTGCAGCCACGCGACGCCGTCCAGCAGCCTGTCCGACCAGTCGCCGGTCCCGAGCCGCAGCGACGCCCCACCGTCCGTCAGCAACGTCCGCTCGGCCGAGTCGCCCGTGTCGACCAGGCAGACCACTGTCCCCGTCGGCGCCTCCGCGTCGACGACCAGGAGAGGACGCACACCACGGGCCACCAGCTCCCCCTCGTGCCAGACCGCCGCGTCGGCGCCGACCCGTCCCAGCAGCCGCACGTCACCGCACCCTCCGTACGCGGCCCAGCAGGCCACGTTGGCACCCGCCCCACCGGGCAGCCGGCGGATCGAGGCCGCAGTGTCCGTCCCGGCGGCCAGCGGCCCCCGGTGCCGGGCGACGACGTCCGTGATGACGTCCCCGACGACCAGCAGCGCGCCGCCCGGCCCCGCGGTCACGCCCCGGTCCAGGCCGCCGCGACGCGGGCCGCCAGCCGGACGTTCCCGCGCACCGCCGCAAGGTTGGCGCGCAGCGAGGCGCCGTCGGTGTGCCGTACCAGGTGGTCGAGCAGGAACGGTGTGACCGCCTGGCCCGTGACCCCCTCCTCCTCGCACGCCTTCAGCGCGTCGGCGAGCACCCGCGCGTGCAGCGCGGGATCCAGCTGCTCCTCCTCGGGAACGGGGTTGGCGACCACGAGCGTGGACCTCGGCCCACCGAGCGTGTCCTGCGCCCGCATCACCGCAGCCACCTGCTGAGGGGTGTCCAGCGTCCAGTCCACCGGATGCCCGGAGTCGGACAGGTAGAAGCCGGGGAAGCGGTCCGTACCGTAACCGGCCACCGCGACGCCCAGGGTCTCCAGCCGCTGCAGGGTCGCCGGCACGTCCAGGATGGACTTCACGCCCGCGCAGACGACCGTGATCCGGGTGCGTGCCAGCAGGCCGAGGTCGGCCGACTCGTCCTGCGTCACCGTCCACTCCCGGTGCACGCCGCCGAGCCCACCGGTCGCGAACACCCGTACGCCTGCCTGGGCCGCCAGCAGGGCGGTCGCCGACACGGTGGTCGCCCCGCTCGCGCCGGCGGCCACCGCGAGCGGCAGGTCGCGGTGGCCCAGCTTGCGGATGCCGTCGTCGTTCGCGACCCGCTCCAGCTGCTCCTCGTCCAGGCCGACGTAGGGCTGTCCGTCCAGCACGGCGATGGTCGCCGGTACGGCGCCCTCTCGCCGTACCGCCTCTTCCAGCTCCCGCGCCACCAGCAGATTGCGCGGGCGCGGCAGCCCGTGCGCGATGATCGTCGACTCCAGCGCCACCACGGGATGACGCGCCTCGATCGCCGCCCGTACCTCTTCCGACATCATCAGCATCACGCGTCTGCCTCCTGTCCGGCGGTTCTCCCTCATCCCTGGCGGGCGGGACACCGGGCCAAACCCTCGTGGAGCCACGGCCGGCCTCTTGCGGTTCTTGGGGGAGGCCACGAGGCTGGCAGCCATGACGGACAACACGACACGTCTCGACCATGTCGTCCTCTGGGTGCGCGACCCGGTCGCCGCGGCCGACTTCTACGAGAAGACCCTGGGGCTGGAGCCCCTGAGGGTGGCGGAGTACGCCGCGGGGACCGTGAGCTTTCCCTCCGTGCGCCTCAATGACGAAACCATCCTCGACCTGGCGCCGCGCTCGCTGGCGGAACGCATGCGAGTGGTCCCGGGCGCCGACAGGAGCGCGGGCCACCCCGTCAACCACATCTGCCTGTCCCTGCCACCGCACGACTTCGAGGCACTGCGGACCCGCCTGGAGGAACAGTCCATTCCGGTCTCGGAACTGTCGTACGACTCCTACGGCGCCCGCGGCCTGGCCCGGCGCAGCTTCTATTTCGGCGACCCCGACGGCAACATCGTCGAGGCACGGCACTACGCGTAACCCCTCCCGGCACCACCCGGCCGGCCGGGCGTCAGAACAGTGGCTCGGGCAGCACGCCCTCCAGGGCGAGCAGCTGCCGCTTGGTGTCCACGCCGCCACCGAACCCGCCGATGCCGCCGCCGCTCTCGACGACCCGGTGGCACGGCACGACGACCGGCAGCGGGTTGGCCCCCATGGCCATGCCCACCGCCTGAGCGGCGCCCGGCTGGCCGACCCGGCCGGCGAGGTCGCCGTAGCCGACGACCGAGCCATAGGGAACGCCCGAGGCCAGCTCGCGCAGCACCTGGCGGTTGAAGCCTGAGATCAGCGACCAGTCCAACGGCAGGTCGAAGTCACGCCGCCTGCCCGCGAAGTAGGCCTCCACCTGCCCTATGGCCTCGGTCAGCAGCGGGGAGCCGGGTGCCTCGACGGGCTCCGTGCCCAGCCGGGCCGCGAGTCTCTCGAGTGCCCGGTCACGCGCGGCGTCGGTGGCGTGGAACACCACGTTGACCAGACCGTCGCGGGTGGCGGCCAGCAGCAGCGGACCGATGCCGGTGCCGATGACGGTCCACACGACCCGCTGTTCGTACTGTCCATGGCTGTCCATGCGCCCACGGTACGGGCAGCCACTGACAACGCCCGGGACGGGACAGCGGAGAACGCCTCCGTTCGCTGCCCCCGGCAGGACGGGGTCACCGGTCCGCCGGGTCCTCGCCCACGGCGTCCCGCACCACGTCGGGCTTGTTGGTGATGATGCCGTCGACGTCGTACCCGGCGACCCGTCGGGCGGTGTCGACGTCGTCGACCGTCCAGGTGAAGACCTCCAGCTGCCTGCCGTGCGCTCCCGTGAAGGCGTGGACCGAGGAGACGTAGCCCGTGGAGAGGGAGCCGTGCGACGGGTTGATCTGGTCGGTGAACTCGGCGTACGCGGGGAGGTCCGACACGGGCGGCGTGCCGAGGAACCCGGTCTTGACGGCCGGCTTCAGTTCATGGACGGTCCGGATGCTGTCCGCGCTGAAACTCTGCACGACCAGCCGGCCGGCCACATGCCGCCGGTCGAGCCAGCCCTCGTTCGCGAGTACCTTGAGGGTCTGCTGCTCGATGCCCGGGTACAGCTGGGGGTTCTTCAGCTCCAGCAGCAGCTTCTGGTGATTGTGCTCCACGCGGTCCACGTACTGCTTCAGTGTCGGCACGCGCGCGCCCGCGTACCGGGACCCGAACCAGCTCCCCGCGTCCAGCCGCGCGATCTCCGCGGCGGTGAAGTCCTTCACCTTCCAGGGCGACCGGTCGGGGAAGACCTCCTCCACATTCGTCGTACGGCTCAGGCTGTCGTCATGGAGGACGACGAGTTCGCCGTCCCGGGTGCGCTGGACGTCGTTCTCCACCCAGCGGATGCCCAGCTCAGCCGCCTTGTCGACGGCGACCAGCGTGTTCTCCGGCGCATACCCGGAAGCGCCCCTGTGGGCGACGACCGAGGGCCCGTCGTCACTCTGGGCGGCCCGGGCATGCGAAAGCGGAGCGAGCAGGGCGACTCCCAGAAGCGCGGTGGTCGTGACGGCTACTGTGCGCACGTGCATGCGTACTCCTCGCGTCGAGCGATCACGGACAGCACCACTGTGGCATCAGAGAGTCAATGGGAGAGGGGCGCAGAATGGCCACGGACTGAACGGAGTTGCTCAACTCCACTCACCGGGGCCGCACAAGTGGGGCAAACCCGTGATTCTTTGCCGGAGAATCGTTCGACCATTCCGGTGGGAGGCATACTCTCTGCCTCGACCCTGACCGTTGACGCGGTCCCGGGAGGGGGGCGCAGATCACGGAGATTCCGGCACACGACCGGGGCGCGAGAAGGCGGAAGGGCAGCCGCACATGCAAAGCACGGTCGAGGGATTCAACTACGGGCTCGTCACACCGCTGGTGGCTTACCTCATGGCCTGTCTCGGCGGTGCCCTCGGTCTGCGCTGCACCACCAGGTCCATGCGGGCCCCCCGGGCCTGGCGCCCCGGATGGCTCGCCCTCGGCTCGGCGGCGATCGGCTCCGGCATCTGGACCATGCACTTCGTCGCGATGATGGGCTTCACGGTCGAACACACGCCGATCCGCTACGACTGGCTGATGACCTTCGCCAGCCTGGCCGTCGCCATCGTGATGGTGGGCATCGGGATCTTCATCGTCGGCTACCGGGGCGCGCGGGGAACGGCCCTGTTCACCGGCGGCACCATCACCGGCCTGGGCGTCGCCTCGATGCACTACCTGGGCATGGCCGGGATGCGCCTGGACGGGCAGCTGACGTACAACACGTTCACCGTGGCCGTCTCCGTCGTGATAGCCATGGCCGCCGCCACCGCCGCCCTGTGGGCGGCCGGACAGGTCCGCGGTTTCCTGTGGAGCGTGGGCGCCAGCCTGATCATGGGACTGGCCGTCACCGGCATGCACTACACGGGCATGGCCGCCCTCGAGGTCCATCTCCACGGCACGACCGACCCCTCCAGCGGAGGCTCGCCCGCCGAACTGCTCGCCCCCATGCTGATCGGCCCCCTCGCCTTCCTCCTCCTCGCCGGGGTCGTCGTCGTGGTCGATCCGCTGATGGTCATGGGAGAGCCCGCCGCGACCCCCGCGCAGCGAAAGCCGGGCGTCCCCGCCCACACCCGGGCCCCGCACACGGCCCGCCGGCCGGCCCACCACCCCGAGCACCCCACGCGCCGCCCCCTCGTCCACCGGCGCTCCCGCACCCCGCAGAACCGCTGATCCGGACCCGTTGTCAGTGCGGGGTCGTACGGTGGAACCCATGCGGCCCGTTTCCCAGATCGAACGCACGGTGGCGCCCTTCGAGGTCGTCAGCCCCTACCAGCCGAACGGCGACCAGCCGGCGGCCATCGCCGAGCTCGCCCGGCGTGTCGAAGCAGGCGAGAAGGACGTCGTCCTCCTCGGCGCGACCGGCACCGGCAAGTCCGCCACCACCGCGTGGATGATCGAGAAGCTCCAGCGCCCCACCCTCGTGATGGCGCCGAACAAGACACTGGCCGCCCAGCTGGCGAACGAATTCCGCGAGCTCCTGCCGAACAACGCCGTCGAGTACTTCGTCTCGTACTACGACTACTACCAGCCCGAGGCCTACGTCCCGCAGTCGGACACCTACATCGAGAAGGACTCCTCGATCAACGAGGAGGTGGAGCGCCTGCGCCACTCCGCGACCAACTCACTGCTCACCCGCCGTGACGTCGTCGTGGTCGCCTCCGTCTCCTGCATCTACGGCCTCGGCACCCCGCAGGAGTACGTGGACCGCATGGTCCCGCTCCGGGTCGGCGAGGAACACGACCGGGACGAGCTGCTGCGCCGCTTCGTCGACATCCAGTACACGCGCAACGACATGGCCTTCGCCCGCGGCACCTTCCGGGTGCGCGGCGACACCATCGAGATCTTCCCGGTCTACGAGGAGCTCGCGGTCCGCATCGAGATGTTCGGTGACGAGATCGAGGCCCTGTCCACCCTCCACCCGGTCACCGGCGAGATCATCAGCGACGACCAGCAGCTGTACGTCTTCCCGGCCTCCCACTACGTCGCGGGCCCCGAGCGCCTGGAGCGGGCCGTGGGCGACATCGAGAAGGAGCTGGCGGAGCGTCTGACCGAGCTGGAGAAGCAGGGCAAGCTCCTGGAGGCCCAGCGACTGCGGATGCGTACGACGTACGACCTGGAGATGCTCCGCCAGATCGGCTCCTGCTCCGGCGTCGAGAACTACTCCATGCACTTCGACGGCCGCCTGCCCGGTTCCCCGCCGAACACTCTGCTGGACTACTTCCCGGACGACTTCCTGCTCGTCATCGACGAGTCGCACGTCACCGTGCCTCAGATCGGCGCCATGTACGAGGGCGACGCGTCCCGCAAGCGGACCCTGGTCGACCACGGATTCCGGCTGCCCTCCGCGCTGGACAACCGCCCGCTGAAGTGGGAGGAGTTCCAGGGACGCATCGGGCAGACCGTGTACCTGTCGGCGACCCCGGGCACCTACGAGCTCTCCCGCTCGGACGGCGCCGTCGAGCAGATCATCCGCCCCACCGGCCTCGTCGACCCGGAGGTCGTCGTCAAGCCCACCGAGGGCCAGATCGACGACCTGGTGCACGAGATCCGCAAGCGGACCGAGAAGGACGAACGCGTCCTGGTCACCACGCTCACCAAGAAGATGGCCGAGGACCTCACCGACTACTTCCTGGAGCTCGGCATCCAGGTGCGTTACCTGCACAGCGACGTCGACACCCTGCGCCGCGTCGAACTGCTCCGGGAGCTGCGGGCCGGCGAGTACGACGTCCTGGTCGGCATCAACCTGCTCCGAGAAGGCCTCGACCTCCCGGAGGTGTCCCTGGTGGCCATCCTCGACGCCGACAAGGAGGGCTTCCTGCGCTCAGGCACCTCCCTGATCCAGACCATCGGCCGCGCGGCGCGCAACGTCTCGGGCCAGGTCCACATGTACGCCGACAAGATCACGCCGGCGATGGAGAAGGCCATCGACGAGACCAACCGCCGCCGCGAGAAGCAGGTCGCGTTCAACAAGGCGAACGGCATCGACCCGCAGCCGCTCCGCAAGAAGATCAACGACATCGTCGCGCAGATCGCCCGCGAGGACGTCGACACCGACCAGCTGCTCGGCTCGGGCTACCGCCAGTCGAAGGACGGCAAGGGCGCCAAGGCCCTCGTGCCCTCCTTGGGAGGCCAGGCGACGGGTGGTGCCAAGGCGGCCAAGGGCAGGGCGAAGGAGACGGCGGTGACCGACCGCCCGGCGACCGAACTCGCCGCACAGATCGAGGAGCTCACCACTCGTATGCGGGCGGCCGCCGCGGACCTTCAGTTCGAGATCGCCGCCCGGCTGCGCGACGAGGTCTCCGAGATGAAGAAGGAACTGCGCCAGATGAAGGAGGCCGGCCTGGCCTGACGGCCCGCCCCGGGCACGCGCTGTGTTGCAAGACCGACACAAAGTGCGGGCTCGGGTGGGGCACTGTCAGTGCCCCTGCGTAGGGTTCTGGTCAACCGCGGGGACCGCGGCAACAGGGGACCGCTCGAGAGGGGATCAGCGCGTGACCGTCAACATGACCAAAGGTCAGGCCATCAGTCTGCAGAAGAACGACGGCGGCAGCCTGACGTCGGTGCGCATGGGTCTCGGCTGGCAGGCGGCTCCCCGGCGCGGCCTGTTCGGCTCGCGCACCCGGGAGGTCGACCTGGACGCCTCCGCCGTCCTGTTCGCGGACAAGCAGCCGGTCGACGTCGTCTTCTTCCGCCACCTGGTGAGCGACGACGGCTCGGTGCGTCACACCGGGGACAACCTCGTCGGCGGTGTCGGTCAGGGCGGCGACGACGAAGCCATCCTCGTCGACCTGCAGCGCCTCCCGGTCCACATCGACCAGATCGTCTTCACCGTGAACTCGTTCACGGGGCAGACCTTCCAAGAGGTGCAGAACGCGTTCTGCCGGCTGGTCGACGAGACCAACGGCCAGGAGCTCGCCCGCTACACGCTGGCGGGCGGTGGCGCCTACACGGCCCAGATCATGGCGAAGGTCCACCGGGCGGGCCAGGGCTGGGCGATGACCGCCATCGGCTCCCCGGCCAACGGCCGCACCTTCCAGGACCTGATGCCGGCGATCCTGCCGGTCCTGTAGCAGGCCGACAGGGAGCCGGCCGGTCCCGTGAGCGGGACGGGCGGGCGCCGCACGGCACATCACGAGTGACGCACGAGTGACACAGGGGGAAAGGCGATGACGGCCGAGCTGACGCGGGGACAGAACCACCCGCTTCCCCGGGCCCGTCTCGAGATCCGGGTCTCGGCCGGCACACCGATCGTGGCCGGAGCCACGCTCGGCGACGAGAACGGCAAAGTACACGGCGTCGAATGGGTGGCCCACCCGGGCTCACCCACCCTGCCGGGTCTGGAGGTCTCCCGTCAGGCAGCCGCCGACCATCGTCTCGCGGTGGACCTGGAAGCCGTGCCGGACGCCGTGCACCGCGTCAGTGTGCTGCTCGCCCTGCCCGCCGGCGGGACGGGGCCGGCCCGTTTCGGGGCCGTCGCGGCTCCCTTCGTCGCCGTCACGGGTCTCGACGGCGGCGAGGTCGCCAGCTACACCATCACCGGCCTGGAGGCCGAGTCCGCCGTCGTCGCCCTGGAGCTCTACCGGCGCCAGGACGCCTGGAAGGTGCGCGCCGTCGGCCAGGGCTATGCGGGAGGCCTCGCCGAGCTCCTCACCGACCAGAACCTGCCCCAGGCCCACGAGCTCGCCGGGAAGATCCAGGAGGCGATGGCCGGCGGCCTGGCCCGTTCGGTGCCGGCGCCGCCGGCTCCTGGGGCCCGGACGGCCGACGGCAACCGCTCACGGCAGGCCGCCGCCCCGGCGCACGGCCCGGACCACGGCGCCACCGCATCCCAGGGCACCACCGCATCCCAAGGCACCGGCCCCGTGCCCCCGGCGTCCCCGGTGTCCCCGTGCGACTCCCAGCCCGGCCCGCAGGCGCCCGGCGTCCCCGGACAGCACGGCACGCAGCAGCCGCACCGGGAGGGACCGGGGGACTCCGGCAGCGGCCCGATCGACTACAGCCACCCGCGCCGGCAGAACGCCGCTCCGCCTCCGCCCCCACCGGTCGCGCCCCCGGCCACACCCGGACAGCCCGCCCGGCCTGTCGCGGGCGATGCCACCGGCTGGTCCATGGAGGAGCGGCTCTACAACCAGGTGTGGGGCATGTTCGAGGACCTGGCGCGCACCACGGCCGCGTACCGAAGCGCCGTCGACTTCGCCGACTCACGCATGGAGAAGGAACTCGACCAGGCCCTGTCCGACCCGCGCAGCCGGATCGGCGGTCAGGGCGACGCCGCCCGGGAGGCGGCGCGTGCCCGGCACGCCCAGCTCGTCTCCCAGGCCCAGGAGGTCCTGGACCGGGACGTCGCTCAGCTCGCCGCCGAGGCGGAAGTGGTCGAACCCGCCCTGCCGGCGGCCTACGCGCGGTGGGACAACCCCGTCTGGCACGCCTACCGCGTTCCCATGGAGATACCCATGGCCCTGCGGCTGGGCGATCTCCATCTGCCCGAGTCGCCCCGCATCAGCATCCCGTTGCTGGCCCGGCTGCCGCTGGAGCGCGGCCTGTGGATCGACAGTGGCCGTTCCACCTCGCTCGACGGCTCGTTCACCGACTCCCACGAGGTGCGGCGGCTGGGCCTGGACGCCGCGGTCGCGCACGCGGCCAGGCTGCTCGCCGTTCATCCGGCGGGCGAGTTCACCGTGCACGTCATCGACCCGGCCGGATCGGGGGCGCAGGCACTGGCACCACTGGTGCACAGCGGTGTGCTCGCGGCCCCGCCCGCGCTGGGGGCCGCCGGGACGGCGGACGTACTCGCACGCCTCACCCAGCGCGTCGACCTGGTGCAGATGGCGTTGCGCGCGGGCGCTCCCGACGCGCTCCCGCCCGGTCTCGACACGTCCCAGCAGCTCTTGATCGTCAACGACTTCCCACACGGCTTCGACGACCGGGCGGTGAACCAGCTGCGCTATCTGGCCGACGAGGGGCCGACCGTGGGCGTCCACCTGATGATGGTCGCCGACCGTGAGGAGTCCGCCGGGTACGGGCCGCTGCTCGACCCCCTGTGGCGCTCGCTGCTCCGGCTGACGCCGGTGGCCGACGACCACCTCGCCGACCCCTGGGTCGGGCATGCCTGGACGTACGAGCCCTCGCTCGTGCCCCCCGGCAGCCAGGTGCTGCAGCAGGTGCTCGCCCAGGTCGCCGCGGCCCGCCGTCCGAGGGAGCGCTGACCGCCCCCGAGCTGGGCTTTTGAGCTTAATTTGCGAATCTCTTTACCATCCCTTGGGGAATGGGGTACTGTCGTCCGTACGGAGGGGAGTACTCCCTGTCTGTGCGGCGTACCCGTCAATACGGATCAGGCCAGATCCCGGGGCGTCGGCCCGTGGGCTCCGAACGCGTCACGCGTCCCGGACCCGGGTGGAAGAGACCTCCGGCAGCGACGACGCTGACATCTGCCGTGTGACGTACTGCCGGAGGCGTAGTAGTGGAAGTTTCTGTGACCCTGTGGGTCCTGACCGTCGTGGGCCTCGCTGCCCTGATCGGGGCCGATTTCTTCATCGGCCGCAAGCCGCACGACGTATCGATCAAGGAAGCCGGGATCTGGACGGCCGTCTGGATCGCCCTGGCGGGCCTCTTCGGAATAGGCCTGCTCGTCTTCGGTGGCGGCCAGCCCGCCGGCGAGTTCTTCGCGGGCTACATCACCGAGAAGTCCCTCAGCGTGGACAACCTCTTCGTCTTCATCCTGATCATGGCGAAGTTCGCGGTGCCCTCGCAGTACCAGCAGCGAGTGCTCCTCATCGGTGTCCTCGTAGCCCTGGTCCTCAGGACCATCTTCATCGCGGCGGGTGCCGCGATCATCGCCAACTTCTCCTGGGTCTTCTACATCTTCGGTGCCTTCCTCATCTACACCGCCTGGAAGCTCATCCAGGAGGCGCGGGCAGACGAAGAGGACGAGGAGTTCGAGGAGAACAAGCTGCTCAAGGCGGCCGAGCGCCGCTTCGGCGTCGCCGACCGATACCACGGCACCAAGCTGTGGATCGAGGAGAACGGCAAGCGCATCATGACCCCGATGCTGGTCGTGATGCTCGCGATCGGCACCACCGACGTGCTCTTCGCACTCGACTCCATCCCGGCGATCTTCGGCCTGACCCAGGACCCGTACATCGTGTTCACGGCCAACGCGTTCGCCCTGATGGGTCTGCGGCAGCTGTACTTCCTCCTCGGCGGCCTGCTGAGGAAGCTGGTGCACCTCTCCTACGGCCTGTCGGTCATCCTGGGCTTCATCGGCGTCAAGCTGGTGCTGCACGCCCTGCACGAGTCCGGTGTCCACGTCCCCGAGATCAGCATCCCGGTCTCGCTCGGTGTGATCTGCTCCGTCCTGATCGTCACCACGATCACCAGCCTCCGCGCCTCCAAGAAGCAGGCCGAGGCGGAAGCGCTCGCCACCAAGGGCGACGACGCTCCGAAGGACAGCATCGAGGCCTGACCACGCACGACCCCGAGTCGGACGTGGGAGACCACCACCGGGAGCGGCGAGGCGGCGAAGAGCCGCCCGCCGCTCCCGGCGTACGCCGTGGGGAAGGACCCTGAGCCTGCCCCGAGTGCGCGGTGGCCGGTCGCACCCGTTCCCCGGTCCGCGTGACAGGGAATGCGGCGTCCGCCGCCCCCTGCGACGATCACCGCATGGTCACTCGTCCCAGGGCGCTCCTCACACAGTGGACGACCGTCACGCCCGTGGCCGCGGTCGTGCTGCTGGCCTTCACCTGGGGACGCGACCTGCCCGGCGCGGTCGTCGCACTGCTGACGGTCGTCCTCGCGTCGGCCGTACTGGCCGCAGTGCACCACGCCGAGGTGGTCGCCCACCGGGTCGGGGAGCCCTTCGGTTCCCTGGTCCTCGCCGTTGCCGTCACGGTCATCGAGGTCGCGCTCATCGTGACCCTCATGGCGGACGGCGGCGACAAGAGCGCGACCCTGGCCAGGGACACGGTCTTCGCGGCCGTGATGATCACCTGCAACGGCGTGTTCGGTCTCAGCCTCCTGGTCGCCTCCCTGCGGCACGGCACCGCGGTGTTCAACCCGGAGGGCACCGGCGCCGCCCTCGCGACGGTCGCGACCCTGGCCACGCTCAGTCTGGTGCTGCCGACGTTCACCACCAGCGCGCCCGGCCCGGAGTTCTCCACCGTCCAGCTGACGTTCGCCGCCCTCTCCTCGCTGGTCCTCTACGGCCTGTTCATCGCGACCCTCACGGTGCGGCACCGCGACTACTTCCTCCCGATCACCCGCCAGGGCGACGTGATCACCGTCGAGGACCACGCCAACGCACCGTCCGCCCGCACCGCCCTGCTGAGCCTGGGGCTGCTGGCCCTGGCCCTGATCGGCGTGGTCGGCCTGGCGAAGGGGGTGTCGCCCACCATCGAGGACGGAGTGGCGGGGGCCGGACTGCCCCACGCCGTCGTCGGCGTCGTCATCGCCCTGCTGGTACTGCTCCCCGAGACGATCGCCGCCCTGCGCACCGCGCGCCGCGACCGCGTGCAGACCAGCCTGAACCTCGCGCTCGGCTCGGCGATGGCCAGCATCGGTCTGACCATTCCGGCGGTCGCCCTGGCCTCCGTATGGCTTTCCGGACCGCTGGTCCTCGGTCTGGGCTCCACCCACATGGTGCTGCTCGCCCTGACCGTGGTGGTGGCCTCGCTGACGGTGGTGCCCGGCCGCGCCACGCCTCTGCAGGGAGGCGTCCACCTGGTGCTGTTCGCGGCCTACCTGGAACTCGCCGTCAACCCGTAGACGGGGGCGGGACGTCAGTACGTGACGGTGATGCGCCGGGCGGGCCCGTCGACCCGTACGGTGCCCCCGTACGGGATGACGACCTGCGGATCGGTGTGGCCGAAGTCCACGTCGAAGACGATCGTGGCCTCGGGAGCGTAGGCCCGCATCACCCGCAGTACCGCCTCACGCTGCTCCGCCGCGTACCGGGCGCTCTCCTCGGGGCTGTTGGGGCGCTCGAAGGTCCAGGTCTTCGGGCGGGCCATCAGCAGCGCGGAGAAGCGGCGGAGCAGGCCGCGCTCGCCCATGTTGCGCAGGGTGCGGAAGACCTCCTGCGCGCTCGGCATCTCCTCCGAGGTCTCCAGGATCAGCACGCCGCCGTCGTACTCCGCCGGGTCCCGCGCGATCTCGCGGTCGGCCATCAGCAGCCAGCCGAGGATCTCCAGGCAGCCGCCCCACGTGCGCCCCTCGGTCACCCGGTCGGCGTTCACCCAGGACCAGCCCGAACCGGGCCGGGACCCGGGTTCCTCGTCGAAGGTCGCAGGGTCGGCCCAGTCGCGGTCGACGTCGTTCCAGCGCTCGGCGGGCCGCAGCTCGTACGGGCCCGAGGTGAACAGCGCCGCGCGCACGGAGTCGGCGGTCTGCGGGTGCATGGCGCCGGGACGCCCCAGCTCGACCATGACGCTCGTGCCGTGGTAGCCGACGATTCCAGTGTTGCGCAGGTAGGCGAGCAGGTTCGTGTTGTCACTCATGCCGAAGAACGGCTTCGGGTTGGCTCGTATCAGCTCCCGGTCCAGCAACGGCAGCACGGTGATCTGGTCGTCGCCGCCGATCGACGCGATCACGGCCTTGATCCCGGGGTCGGCGAAGGCCGCGTGGATGTCGGCGGCCCGTTCACCGGGCGTGGAGCCCATCTTCCGGCTGGCCGGATACTCGACCGGCTCCAGGCCGTACTCCTTGCGCAGCCGCTCCAGGCCCAACTCGTAGGGGAGCGGGAAGAGTCCCGGCAGCCCCGAGGCGGGGGAGATCACCGCGACACGGTCGCCCGGCGACGGCTTGGGCGGGTACACGATCGTCGTCATGGGCGGAGGGTACGGCCGGCCGGGTTGTCGGCGCACCGTGATAAACCGGGGTCCGAGCGGCGGTCACGCAAGGGCCGCCGCACCCCGAACGGACCGGAGGAACCGTGCCCCGCACCCTGGCCAACGCCCCGATCATGATCCTCAACGGCCCCAACCTGAACCTGCTGGGTCAGCGCCAGCCGGAGATCTACGGCTCCGACACGCTCGCCGACGTCGAGGCCCTCTGCGTGAAGGCGGCGGCGGCGCACGGCGGCACCGTGGACTTCCGGCAGTCCAACCACGAGGGCGAACTGGTCGACTGGATCCACGAAGCCCGGCTGAAGCACTGCGGGATCGTGATCAATCCCGCCGCCTACTCGCACACCTCCGTCGCCGTCCTGGACGCGCTCAACACCTGCGACGGGCTGCCGGTGGTGGAGGTCCACATCTCCAACATCCACCAGCGCGAGCCGTTCCGGCACCACTCCTACGTGTCGCAGCGCGCCGACGGAGTCATCGCCGGGTGCGGTGTGCAGGGGTACGTGTTCGGTGTGGAGCGGATCGCGGCACTGGCCGGGGAGGGGCGGGCCCAGGCCTGAGGGGCCTGAGTTCCGGGGCCGCCGGCCGGGAGCGCGCACTGCCCACCGGTGCGCGGGCGCGTGCGGAGGTCGTGTCGCACGGGCGCGTGCGGAGACGCGGGCGACGTGCGCCCGCCGCGCGCGCCCGTCATTCACCAGCCGCGTGCGCGCCACTCCGGCAGGTGCGGCCGTTCCGCGCCGAGCGTGGTGTCGTTGCCGTGCCCCGGGTAGACCCACGTCTCGTCCGGGAGAGCATCGAAGACCTTCGTCTCCACGTCGTGCATCAGGCTCGCGAACGCCTCCGGGTCGTCGTGTGTGTTGCCCACACCGCCCGGGAAAAGGCAGTCCCCGGTGAACACATGAGGATGCCCGTGCGGGTCGTCGTACACCAGGACGATGGAGCCCGGCGTGTGCCCGGCCAGGTGGCGCGCGGTGAGCTCCACCTGGCCCACCCGGATCGTGTCGCCGTCGTCGACCGGGACGTCGGTCGGCACGGGGATGCCCTCCGCGTCGTACCGGCCCGCGTAGGTACGGGCACCGGTGGCCGCGACGACGTCGGCGAGTGCCTGCCAGTGGTCGCCGTGCCGGTGGGTGGTGACGACGGACGCGATGCCGCCGTCACCGATCGTGCCGAGCAGCGAGTGAGCTTCGTTCGCGGCGTCGATCAGCAGCTGCTCGTCGGTGGCCCGGCAGCGCAGCAGGTAGGCGTTGTTGTCCATCGGGCCGACCGCGACCTTGGTGATCATCAGGTCCTTGAGCTCGTGCACGTCGGCGGGGCCGCCGACCCGCACCTCTCCGCTGTAGGTCATGACGGCCAGCCTAGCGCCGGGAGGCGGCCCGCAGGCCGCCGTCCACGTGCTACAGCGGGGGCAGCGACGGCAGCGGGCCGCCCTCCACCGTCAGCGCGGACCCCTCGCGGCGCCCGGCGAGCCAGCCGAGCAGGCCGGCCGGGGAACCGGTGACGGTCACCTCGGGGTGGCTCGCCTCCCGGCCCGTGCTCCACGCGCGCGTGCCGTCGGTGAGCCGGGTGGACGGTACGTCCGGGTGCCCGGCGAAGCGGGCGGCGAGGAAGCCGGTCTCCCGCTCGGTGAACTCCGCCGGAAGGTCCTCCAGCTCGTATCCGATGCCCAGGTCCACGTGGTGCAGCTCCACCTCGGCCCACCGTCGGAACGGCAGCCGGAAGGCCGAGTCGGTGACCCCGCCCCGTAGCTCCACGGTGCGCGACCAGTCCGCGGTCGCGGCCGAGGCGTCCTGGAACCGGGCCGCGCTCTCGCGCACGTCGGCGAGCTGGGAGTCGAGGGGGCGCGGGGCGTCCCGCTCGATGTCGGCGTCCCGGACCTCGCCGGAGACGTACATGGGGCGTCCTTCGAGGACGTTCACGAGGGCGTCCGCGTTGCGGGCGAGGTGGGCGAGGACGTGGCCGCGGGTCCAGCCCGGAAGCCGTGACGACTCCGTCACGGACGCGTTGTCCAGTTTCCCGACCGCGGTGAGCAGCCGCTCGGTAGCGTCACGTACAGACGCCAGGTCATGCGCGTGATCAATCATGGTGCTGACCCTAGACCGCGTCACACCTTCGAGTGAAGGCGGCGGACGACACCCGCAAATCGAATGCGCGTGCTATATGGTCGGACGCGGCGTCGGGCATGCTGGGGAGTCGGGGTTTGTTGACAACCGGTGAATCCGACCGGCGTTGTCAGTGGCTCCCCCTAGTCTGAGAAAGACGGGGGCCTCGCCCCTGTCACTTCTCTCAAGAAAGGTGCGGACCGGCGTGGCCGACCGTCTCATCGTCCGTGGCGCGCGCGAGCACAACCTGAAGAACGTCTCGCTCGACCTGCCTCGTGACTCGCTCATCGTCTTCACGGGCCTGTCCGGGTCGGGCAAGTCCTCCCTGGCCTTCGACACCATCTTCGCCGAGGGCCAGCGGCGCTACGTGGAGTCGCTCTCCTCCTACGCCCGGCAGTTCCTCGGCCAGATGGACAAGCCGGACGTCGACTTCATCGAGGGCCTCTCCCCGGCGGTCTCCATCGACCAGAAGTCGACCTCGCGCAACCCGCGCTCCACGGTCGGCACCATCACCGAGGTCTACGACTACCTGCGCCTGCTCTTCGCCCGCATCGGCAAGCCGCACTGCCCCCAGTGCGCCCGGCCGATCTCGCGCCAGTCGCCGCAGGCCATCGTCGACAAGGTCCTGGAGCTGCCGGAGGGCAGCCGCTTCCAGGTGCTGTCGCCGCTGGTGCGCGAGCGCAAGGGCGAGTTCGTCGACCTCTTCGCCGACCTCCAGACCAAGGGCTACTCCCGCGCGCGGGTGGACGGCGAGACCATCCAGCTCTCCAACCCGCCCACGCTGAAGAAGCAGGAGAAGCACACCATCGAGGTGGTCGTCGACCGCCTCACGGTCAAGGACACCGCCAAGCGCCGCCTCACCGACTCCGTGGAGACCGCCCTCGGCCTCTCCGGCGGCATGGTCGTGCTCGACTTCGTCGACCTCCCCGAGGACGACCCCGAGCGCGAGCGCATGTACTCCGAGCACCTGTACTGCCCGTACGACGACCTGTCCTTCGAGGAGCTGGAGCCCCGCTCCTTCTCCTTCAACTCGCCCTTCGGCGCCTGCCCCGACTGCTCCGGCATCGGCACGCGCATGGAGGTCGACCCCGAGCTGATCATCCCCGACGAGGACAAGTCCCTCGACGAGGGCGCCATCCACCCCTGGTCGCACGGGCACACCAAGGACTACTTCGGCCGCCTCATCGGTGCCCTCGCGGAGGCGCTCGGCTTCCGGACCGACATCCCCTTCGCAGGCCTGCCGCTGCGCGCCCGCAAGGCCCTGCTGAACGGCCACAAGACCCAGGTCGAGGTCCGCTACCGCAACCGGTACGGGCGCGAGCGCAGGTACACCACGGCCTTCGAGGGCGCCATCCCCTTCGTCAAGCGCCGGCACAGCGAGGCCGAGAGCGACGCCAGCCGCGAGCGCTTCGAGGGCTACATGCGCGAGGTGCCCTGCCCCACCTGTGAGGGCACGCGCCTCAAGCCGCTCGTCCTCGCGGTCACGGTCATGGGCAAGTCGATCGCCGAGGTCTCCGCGATGTCCATCAGCGACTGCGCCGACTTCCTGGGCGAGCTGAAGCTCAACGCCCGCGACAAGAAGATCGCCGAGCGCGTGCTGAAGGAGGTCAACGAGCGACTGCGCTTCCTGGTCGACGTCGGCCTGGACTACCTCTCGCTGAACCGTGCGGCCGGCACCCTCTCCGGCGGCGAGGCCCAGCGCATCCGCCTGGCCACCCAGATCGGCTCCGGACTCGTCGGCGTGCTCTACGTCCTCGACGAGCCGTCCATCGGCCTGCACCAGCGCGACAACCACCGGCTGATCGAGACCCTCGTCCGGCTCCGCGACATGGGCAACACGCTCATCGTCGTCGAGCACGACGAGGACACCATCAAGGTCGCCGACTGGATCGTCGACATCGGCCCCGGCGCCGGCGAGCACGGCGGCAAGGTGGTGCACAGCGGCTCCCTGAAGGAGCTGCTGGACAACGCCGAGTCGCAGACCGGTCTGTACCTGTCCGGCAAGAAGGCCATCCCGCTGCCCGACATCCGGCGCCCGCGCGACCCCTCCCGGCAGCTCACCGTGCACGGTGCCCGCGAGAACAACCTCCAGGACATCGACGTGTCCTTCCCGCTGGGCGTCTTCACGGCCGTCACCGGTGTATCCGGCTCCGGCAAGTCGACCCTGGTCAACGACATCCTGTACACGCACCTGGCGCGCGAGCTGAACGGCGCACGGAGCGTGCCCGGCCGGCACACGCGCGTGGACGGCGACGACCTCGTCGACAAGGTCGTCCACGTCGACCAGTCGCCCATCGGCCGCACCCCGCGCTCGAACCCGGCGACGTACACCGGCGTCTTCGACCACATCCGCAAGCTGTTCGCCGAGACGACCGAGGCGAAGGTCCGCGGCTACATGCCCGGCCGGTTCTCCTTCAACGTCAAGGGCGGCCGCTGCGAGAACTGCGCGGGCGACGGCACGATCAAGATCGAGATGAACTTCCTGCCGGACGTCTACGTCCCGTGCGAGGTCTGCCACGGCGCCCGGTACAACCGGGAGACCCTGGAGGTCCACTACAAGGGCAAGTCCATCGCCGACGTCCTGAACATGCCGATCGAGGAGGCGACCGACTTCTTCGAGGCGGTCCCCGCCATCTCCCGGCACATGAAGACGCTGAAGGACGTCGGCCTCGGCTACGTCCGTCTCGGCCAGTCCGCGACCACCCTGTCCGGCGGTGAGGCCCAGCGCGTCAAGCTCGCCAGCGAGCTGCAGCGCCGCTCCACCGGACGCACGGTCTACGTCCTGGACGAGCCGACCACCGGTCTGCACTTCGAGGACATCAGCAAGCTGCTGGCGGTCCTGGCCGGCCTGGTCGACAAGGGCAACACGGTCATCGTCATCGAGCACAACCTCGACGTGATCAAGACCGCCGACTGGGTCGTGGACATGGGACCCGAGGGCGGCGCCGGCGGTGGCCTGGTGGTCGCCGAGGGCACACCCGAGCAGGTCGCGGACGTTCCCGCCAGCCACACCGGCAAGTTCCTGCAGGACGTTCTCGGCGCCGACCGGATCAGCGACGCGGCCACGGGGAAGCCCCCGCGCAAGGCGACGAAGACGGTGGCGGCCAAGACCACCGCCACGAAGACCGCCACCAGGGCGGTCACCGGCACGGCCGCGAAGAAGACGGCCACCAAGACGGCGAAGAAGGCCACCAAGACCGCCGCGAAGAAGACCACGCGGGCCAGCAAGGCCTGAGCGGGTGCCGCACCGGGTGAGTGAAACCTGGAACTCACCCGGTCTACGGCGCCTGCCACGGGTACACCGACGCGCCGGGCCCCACGGGATCATCCGTGGGGCCCGGCGCGTCGTTCGCGCGGCCCGCGCGCTCAGGCGCCCGTCGGTTCCACGAACTGCATGTCGAGCTGGATCTTCACCACCTCCCCGAGCAGCCCCGGAGCGAAGTCCAGACCGAACTCGCTGCGCCGGATCTCACCCGTCGCCTCGAACCCGGCCTGCCGGCCGTCCCCGCCGGGCATGGCTCCCAGCCCCCCGAACTCCACGGCGAGAGTCAACGGACGAGTCACGTCGCCGATCGTCAGCTCACCCTCCATGGTCCAGTCCTCGCCGTCGCCCGACACCCGCGTGGAGCGGTAGGACATCGTCGGCCGCTTCGCCACGTCGAGCAGATCGGAGGCGCGCACGTGCGCGTCCCGGTCGGCGTTCCCGGTGTCGATGGAGGCCATGTCGACCGTGGCGGAAACCCGCACGTCCTCG
Organism: Streptomyces sp. NPDC017890; assembly: GCF_044328675.1. Lineage (NCBI taxonomy): Bacteria > Bacillati > Actinomycetota > Actinomycetes > Kitasatosporales > Streptomycetaceae > Streptomyces > Streptomyces sp. NPDC017890. The sequence continues at coordinate 56,488 of NZ_JBIRHU010000011.1, read as the reverse complement.
ACGTGCTCCCCGACGAACAGTTCGGCCCGCACGCCGCCGAAGCGCCCGCGCACCTTGGCGATGCCGAGGTGGCGGATGGTGAAGTTCACGGACGAGTGAAACGGGTCCAGGGCCCACTGGCCGGCGGCGATCGGCAGGGGAGAGGCGGCGGTGGTCGCGGTGGTAGCGGTGTCGTTCGTCATGCCCTCCACCCTGCGGACGGCGCGCCCCGCCAGGGAGACCGGCCCGAGCGTGGTAGTCGCAGGGCCACCCTTTCGCCCGCGCGCGTTGGTACGTTCCACAGGTGAGCGACAACGAGTTGGGCACGTACCTGCGGACCTGGCGCGAATCCGTCACCCCCGCGGAGGCAGGGCTCCCCGCCGGCCCCCGCCGCCGCACCCCGGGCCTGCGCCGCGCCGAACTGGCCACGCTCGCCGGAGTCAGCGTCGAGTACCTCACCCGGCTGGAACAGGGACGCGACCGCAACCCCTCCGTCCAGGTACTCGGCGCCCTCGCCGACGCGCTGCACCTGTCGCTGCGGGACCGGGTACTGCTGCGCCGCCTGACCAAGGAGGCGGACGGCGGCGACCCACTGCTGTGCGCCGCGGCCCCGCCGCTCGGCCGGGCCGCGCGCCCCACCGTGCGGGCGGTGCTGGACCGCTTGGAGCCCGCCCCCGCCGTGGTGCTCAACTGGATCGGCGACGTCCTCGCCCACACCGGCGGCTACGCGCGGCTGACCGGGCCGATCGGGCTGCTCGACGACGAGCGGCCCAATCTGCTCCGTTACCTGTTCACCGACGAGCGGGCCCGCGCCGCCTACCCCGACTGGGACCGCGTGGCGGACGACCTGGTCGCCCAGCTCCGCCACGAGGCTCCGCTGCGGGACCCGTACGTGGCCGAGCTGGCCGACGAGCTGACGGTGACGGCGGGGGCGGTGTTCGCGGACCGGTTCGCCGCCCTCGGCGTGGCCCCGCGACGCGTCGGCACCCAGCACATCGAGCACCCGGAGGCCGGACCGCTGCGGCTGCTGCACGAGACGCTGACGCTTCCCGAGGAGGGTCAGCGGATCGTCGTACACCTGGCCGCGGACGACGCCACGGCCGCCGCCCTGGACCGTCTCGACGGCCGTCGCCCCGGCGCCCTGCGGGCGGTGCGGCCGGCAGGCTGACCAGCGAGACGGAAGCCGGCGCCGTGGACGTTCAGGCGGTCACCTCGTGCGCGTACGGCGGCTCCGCGCCCGCGCGCGAACAGGTGACCGCCGCCGCGCGGGCGGCGAAGCCCAGCAACCCCGTCCAGCCCTCTGCCCCCAGGGCGGCCAGCGCCTGCTCACCGAGGGCGTCCCGTACCGCGAGGCCGTGCAGCAGCGCCGCGTTCACCGTGTCGCCCGCGCCGATGGTGTCGACCACGTCGACCCGCTCGCCCGGCACCGCGTACTCGCCACCGTCACGGGTGTACGCCGTCAGCCCGGCACCGCCCCGGGTGACCACGACCGCCGCCGGGCCCGCCGCCAGCCACTGACGGGGGGTGCCGCCGAGCCACTCGGCGTCCTCCGCGGACAGCTTCAGCAGCGACACCGACGGCAGCCAGCTCATGAACCGGGCCCGGTAGGCGTCGGGGTCCGGGATCAGCCCGGCCCGGATGTTCGGGTCCAGCGCCGTGAACACGCCCCGCGCGGCCGTCTCACGCAGCAACTCCTCGTACGCGCTCGCCCCCGGCTCCAGCACCAGCGAGCAGGTCCCGAAGGAGACCGCACGGGTGCGGGACGGCAGCGTGGCCGGCACCGAGAACAGCCGGTCCGCCGTTCCGTCCACGTAGAAGGAGTACGCGGCCGAGCCGTCCGCGCCCACCGAGGCCACGGCGAGTGTCGTCGGCTCGGGTCCGCGCTGCACCGGCGAGACGTCCACACCGGTCTCCCGCAGTCGGCCGAGCAGCGCCTCACCGAAGGCGTCGTGCGACACCCGGGAGCAGAAGGCGGCGGGGGAGCCGAGGCGGCCCAGCGCGACGGCCGTGTTGTACGGGCCGCCGCCGAGTGCCGGACGCAGCGTGGCGAGGGCGCCCGTGCCCTGCGGTACCAGGTCGATCAGTGCCTCACCGGCGACGACGATCACGGGAGGGTCCTTTCGTGGGTGTTTGCGGAGGCGTGCGCAAACCGTTGGGACTGCTCGGACTGGACTGCTCGGACTGCTCGGGACAGCCGCACGATGTGCGGTGGACGAAGGCGCAGGGCAGCCGTACGGTCCGCGCCGGCCGGTCCGGCGCGGCGAGGCGTTCCAGCAGCAGCCGGACGGCCTGGGAACCGAGCTCTTTGCTGGGCTGTGCGACGGCGGTGAGCCGGGGCGAGAAGAGGTCCGCCCAGGCGAAGTCGTCGAAGCAGCACAGCGCGAGGTCACCGGGCACGGACAGACCGTGTCCCCGCAGGGCGCGCAGCGCGCCGATGGTCATCGCGTTGTTGGCGGTGACCATCGCCGTGGGCGGCACCGCCAGGGACAGCAGGGCCGCCGCCGCGTGTTCACCGCCGCCCGCCTCGGAGTCGCCGTGGACCACGAGGCGTTCGTCGTAGGGCAGCCCGGCGGCGGCGAGGCCGTGCCGGTACCCGGTGATCCGCTCGCGCGTCGTGCTGAGCCCGGGCCGGCCCGCGACCAGGCCGATCCGGCGGTGGCCGAGCCCGGCGAGATGGTTGACCAGCCAGGTCGTCGGCTCGGCGCTCTCGGCGCAGACCTGGTCGAAACGCGGAGCGCCCTCGCCCTCCGGCGCGTCGACGACCCGGTCGAGGAACACGGTCGGCATGCGGTGGCGTCCGATGTAGGCGAGGAGGTCGCGCGGGTCGGCCGAGGGCGCGACGATCATGCCGTCCACGCGCCGCTCGTGCAGCAGCTGCACGACCTTGCGCTCGTGTCCGGGATCGTCGTGCGGGTCGGCGATGAGCAGGCTGTAGCCGTGCTCCAGGGCGGCGGCCTCGACGCCCTGGAGGATCTCCGTGAAGTACGGGTTGCTGATCGCCGACACCGCGAGCCCGATGGAGCGGGTGCGCGAGGTCACCAGGGAGCGGGCGAGGGTGTTGGGGGTGTAACCGAGCTCCTCGATGGCGTCCAGCACCGCCTGGCGGGTGCGCGGCAGCACGGGACGGGTGTCGTTGAGCACGTGCGAGACGGTCGCCACGGAGACCCCGGCGCTCCGTGCGACATCGGCCATGGTCGCCATCGGCGTGCCCCCTTTCGCGTACTGCCGCGCAGTGATCCGCGCAGTGATCCGCGCGCTGATCCGCGTTCACTGCACTGGCGGGGACCGTATCCCATCGGGAGCTGGACGTAAACGTTTGCGCAAGCGTTTACGCAGCCGCCGCCGCGCCCTCACCTCACGGCGACCGACCCGAGCCCCACCCCATCGGACGCCCGCGGGCGCCGGATATCGTCGGCCTGCACATTCCCTGACCAGTGGAGATCCCATGCCCGGCCGTCCCGTCCCGAGCCGCCGTACCGTCCTGCGCTCGGCGGCCCTCACGCCTGTCGCCGGACTCGGCCTGGCCGCCTGCTCACCGGGCGACGACGGCGCCGCGCCCGCCAGGCCGACCGGGCCCGTCGACCTCGGGGCGGACGGCGAGGTCGCCAAGGGCGCAGCCAAGCTCTACCGGGACCAGAACGTGGTGGTCAGCCGGGCCGGGGACGGCTCCCTGAAGGCGTTCAGCACGGTGTGCACGCACGCGCGCTGCCCCATCAACAAGCTGGAGGGGACAAAACTGATCTGCCCCTGCCACGGCAGCGAGTTCGACGCCCGGACCGGCGAGGTGCTGCACGCCCCGGCGAGCGTGCCGCTCATCGAGCTCGGGGTCGAGGTGAAGCAGGGCAGGATCGTCGCGAGCCCCGACATCTGATTCAGTCCGTGGGATCAGGTCATCCGCGCGCGGCCCCGGGGGATACGTGGTCGCGGGATCCGTGATCCGCGCGCGGCCCCCGGGCGATCCGTCCGTGGGATCAGGTGATCCGCGCCCCGCACCCGTCAGAAGCGCCCGCTCAGTCCCAGTCCCACCCGATCCCCAGCATCCCCGACCGCACCCGCGGCTCCACGAGGTGCACCGAGTGGTGCCGCCCGCTGAGGGCCAGCTCCTGCCGGCCGCCGCGCGGTGCCGCCGGTGAGTGCTGAGTGAACCGGTGGCAGCGCACCGGCAGGGCCGCGGCGTCGAACCGCACCTGGAGCGCGTACTGCCCGCCCGCCGAACCGAATCCGCGGACGTACTCGCGCGACGCCCCCGCCGTGCCGTCCTCGACGCCGTAGCGGAAGAGGTGGGTGTCACCGGCCCGCAGACGCGTGTCGAAGAGCAGCTCGGTCACGAGCACGCCGGTGTCGTGGTGGGTGCGGACGCGGCCCGTGCGGCAGTTCTCCAGCGCGTGGACGGTCATCCGCGCGGGAGCGCATCCCGGGTCGCCGTGGTGGACGGCGACGAAACGGTCGACGCCGTCGCGTTGGGCGCGGACGATGTGCTGCGACTCGCGGCCCGCGAGCTGGCGGCGCGGCCCGATCATGATCCGTTCGTGGTGGCCGAGGGTGTGCACCCCGCCCTCCGGTGACGGATGGTCCAGCTCGGACAGCAGCCGGTCCAGGACACCGGAGGCCTCCGCACAGGCGCGGTAGGAGCGGGCCGCGGGCCCGCCGGGCCGCGGTGTCTCGTCGGCCTCCGCGAGGAGGCGTATCAGCGACTCCTCGGGCAGCTGCAGGATCTCCTCCAGCGCCCGCACGGCGCGCAGCGACTCCGGGCGCTGGGGGCGCCGGGCGCCCTGCTGCCAGTAGCTCAGACTCGTGACGCCCACCTTCACCCCGTGGCGCGACAGATGGTGCTGCACGCGTTGCAGCGGCAGTCCGCGAGCGGCGATCGCGGCGCGCAGGGCCACGTGGAAGGGGCCACCGCGCAGGGCCGAGTCGAGTTCCGCCGTGGCGACGTCCAGATGCTGTGTGGCGTGCGGCATACAGGGGCTGCCTTCCTGTGAAGTTCAAGACGGCTGGTCAGACCGTTCGAAGAGGGTCACCCGGAGCCGCCCCCGGTCGCGGCGCAGAGGTCTTCACATCCGTACGCCGCGCTGCTCCAAGGCCCCGAGTCCCCCGCATTGAAGCGTGTTGACCAAGTCCCGACAACACCTGAAGCCCGACCGTGACGCGCTCCTGGCCGAGAACGCACCGATCCGCCGTCCCGAGGGCACCGGATGTGTCCGACCTGCCCCCGACCGTTTTCCCCGGCCCGCGTGACGGGGTCGTCCACGGGACCCCGCGACGGGGTCGTCCACCGGGCCACCGGCCCGTCGTCCACAGCCCGCCGGAGTGTCGGTCCTCGCCAGTAGGGTGTGAGTCATGGCCGACCCCTCCAGCTACCGCCCCAGGCCGGGAGAGATTCCGGACTCCCCGGGGGTGTACAGGTTCCGTGACGAGCACCGCCGGGTGATCTACGTCGGAAAGGCGAAGAGCCTGCGCCAGCGCCTGGCGAACTACTTCCAGGACCTGGCGAACCTCCACCCCCGCACCCGCACCATGGTCACCACGGCCGCGTCCGTGGAGTGGACCGTGGTGTCCACGGAGGTCGAGGCGTTGCAGCTGGAGTACTCGTGGATCAAGGAGTACGACCCCCGCTTCAACGTCAAGTACCGCGACGACAAGAGCTACCCGTACCTCGCGGTGACGATGAACGAGGAGTTCCCGCGCGTGCAGGTGATGCGCGGACACAAGAAGAAGGGCGTGCGCTACTTCGGGCCGTACGGGCACGCCTGGGCGATCCGCGACACGGTCGACCTCCTGCTGCGCGTCTTCCCGGTGCGCACCTGTTCCGCCGGCGTCTTCAAGAACGCCGCCCGTACGGGCCGCCCCTGCCTGCTCGGCTACATCGGCAAGTGCTCGGCGCCCTGCGTCGGCCGTATCTCCCCCGACGACCACTGGGACCTGGCCGACGAGTTCTGTGACTTCATGGCCGGCCGCACCGGTACCTACCTGCGCCGCCTGGAGACGCGGATGGCCGAGGCGGCCGAGGAGATGGAGTACGAGCGGGCGGCGCGCCTGCGCGACGACATCGGGGCCCTGAAGAAGGCCATGGAGAAGAGCGCGGTCGTGCTCGCCGACGCGACCGACGCCGACCTGTTCGCGGTCGCCGAGGACGAGCTGGAGGCGGCCGTACAGATCTTCCACGTGCGCGGCGGGCGTGTACGCGGTCAGCGAGGCTGGGTGACGGACAAGGTGGAGGAGATCACCACCGGCGCCCTGGTCGAGCACGCCCTCCAGCAGCTGTACGGAGAGGAGACCGGGGACGCCGTCCCCAAGGAGGTCCTGGTTCCCGCCCTGCCCGACCCGGTGGAACCGGTCCAGCAGTGGCTGACGGAGCGCCGCGGGTCGGGTGTGTCACTGCGCATCCCGCAGCGCGGCGACAAGAAGGCGCTGATGGAGACCGTCCAGCGCAACGCCCAGCAGGCGCTCGTGCTGCACAAGACCAAGCGCGCCTCGGACCTGACGACGCGCTCGCGCGCGCTGGAGGAGATCGCCGACGCCCTCGGCCTGGACAGTGCCCCGCTCCGGATCGAGTGCTACGACATCTCGCACCTCCAGGGCGACGACGTCGTGGCCTCCATGGTCGTGTTCGAGGACGGGCTGGCCCGGAAGAGCGAATACCGCCGGTTCCAGATCAAGGGCTTCGCGGGACAGGACGACGTCCGTTCCATGCACGAGGTCATCACCCGCCGCTTCCGCCGCTACCTCGCCGAGAAGGAGAAGACCGGCGAGTGGGCGGACGGGGAGGAACTCGACGCCGGCGAGCAGCACACGACCGGCCGAGCCGCGACGACCGGCCAGGCCGTCTCGGACGGGCCGGCCGCGACGGGTGGCCTGCCTGCCCCGCACGGGCCGGCCGCGGCGGGTGGCCGAACCGCGACGACCGGCCGGCCTGCCTCACACGAGCCGGCCGTGACGACCGGCCAAGCCTCCACGGGCGGGCAGGCCGCCACGGATGGCCAACCGGCCGCGGGCGGGCAGGCCGCCCCGAATGGCCGAGCCGCCACGGACGATGAAGCCCTCACGGACGGGCCGGCCCTGAAGGACGACGACGGCCGGCCCAAGCGCTTCGCCTACCCGCCCCAGCTCGTCGTCGTGGACGGCGGGCAGCCGCAGGTCGCGGCGGCCCAGCGGGCCCTGGACGAGCTCGGCATCGACGACATCGCCGTATGCGGGCTCGCCAAGCGCCTGGAGGAGGTCTGGCTGCCCCGCGAGGACGACCCGGTCGTCCTGCCCCGCACCAGCGAGGGCCTGTACCTGCTGCAGCGGGTCCGCGACGAGGCGCACCGCTTCGCGATCACCTATCAGCGCGTCAAGCGCGCCAAGCGCTTCCGCTCCAGTCCGCTGGACGATGTGCCCGGCCTGGGGGAGACCCGCAAGCAGGCGCTGATCAAGCACTTCGGTTCGGTGAAGAAGCTGAGGTCGGCCACCATCGACCAGATCTGCGAGGTGCCGGGCATAGGCCGCAAGACGGCCGAGACCGTCGCCGTGGCCCTAGCCCGGGCCACCCCGGCCGCGCCCGCCGTGAACACGGCGACCGGAGAGATCATGGAGGACGAGGACGGGGCACCCGAGACGACGGCGGATGCCCCGGGGGAGCCCGTGTCCGCGGGCACCCCGGACGAACAACGGGGGCAGGAGAGATGACCGAGTACGAGACACAGCCCACAGCGGGGCCGGAACAGGCCAACGGCACGACCGGAGAGGGCGCGGGCCCGCAGACGGCCGGCTCCGACCGGGGCCGGGACAACGGAGCACAGGTGAGTACGGGCAAGGAAGCAGCCGGGGCGCAGGAGGCGGCCATCCCCGAGCTGGTGATCATCTCCGGCATGTCCGGGGCAGGCCGCTCGACGGCCGCCAAGTGTCTGGAGGACCTGGGCTGGTTCGTCGTCGACAACCTCCCGCCCGCGCTGATCCCCACCATGGTGGAGCTCGGCGCCCGCTCGCAGGGCAACGTGGCACGGATCGCGGTCGTCGTCGACGTCCGCGGCCGGCGCTTCTTCGACAACCTGCGTGAATCCCTGGCGGACCTCGACGCCCGCGGCGTCACCCGGCGGATCGTCTTCCTGGAGTCCTCCGACGAGGCACTGGTGCGCCGCTTCGAGTCGGTACGCCGCCCGCACCCCCTGCAGGGCGACGGCCGTATCGTCGACGGCATAGCGGCTGAGCGGGAGCTGCTGCGCGAGCTGCGCGGCGACGCCGACCTGGTGATCGACACCTCCAGCCTCAACGTGCACGAGCTGCGCGCGAAGATGGACGCCCAGTTCGCCGGCGAGGAGGAGCCCGAGCTGCGGGCCACCGTCATGTCCTTCGGCTTCAAGTACGGCCTGCCGGTCGACGCCGACCTGGTCGTGGACATGCGCTTCCTGCCCAACCCGCACTGGGTCCCGGAGCTGCGCCCGTTCACAGGCCTGAACGAGGAGGTTTCCTCGTACGTGCTCAACCAGCCCGGGGCCAAGGAGTTCCTCGACCGGTACACCGAGCTGCTTCAGATGATCGCCGCGGGCTACCGTCGGGAGGGCAAGCGCTATGTGACCGTCGCCGTCGGCTGCACCGGCGGCAAGCACCGGTCCGTGGCCATGTCGGAGAGGCTCGCCGCCCGGCTCGTCGCCGAGGGCGTGGAGACGGTGGTCGTCCACCGGGACATGGGACGGGAATGACAGGACGTACTCCGCGGCTGAGCAGGCTGCGCCGGGTGGTGCCCGAAGGGCGCGGCGGCAGACCAGCCGACGCCCGAGCCGCCCGGCCCGAACAGGCGCGCGGCGGCAAGCCGCGCCGCCGGGGCACCCAGCCCAAGGTCGTCGCCCTCGGCGGCGGCATGGGCCTGTCCGCCTCGCTCGCCGCACTGCGCCGGATCACCGGCGATCTCACCGCCGTCGTCACCGTGGCCGACGACGGCGGCTCCAGCGGCCGCCTGCGCGACGAGCTGGGTGTCCTGCCGCCCGGCGACCTGCGCAAGGCGCTGGCCGCGCTGTGCGGCGACGACGACTGGGGCCAGACCTGGGCCCGCGTCATCCAGCACCGCTTCCAGTCCCAGGGCGACCTGCACGAACACGCGGTCGGCAATCTGCTGATCGTCGCCCTGTGGGAGCAGCTGGGCGACCACGTCCAGGCGCTGGACCTGGTCGGCAAGCTGCTCGGCGCGCACGGGCGGGTGCTGCCCATGTCCGCCGTGCCGCTGGAGCTCCAGGCCCTGGTCAAGGGGCACGATGCGGACCGGCCCGACGAGGTGGACACCGTACGCGGGCAGGCGACCGTGGCGCTGACACCCGGCGAGGTGCAGTCCGTGCACCTGGTGCCGAACGACCCGCCCGCCGTCCCCGAGGCGGTCGACGCCGTCCTGGACGCGGACTGGGTGGTGCTCGGCCCCGGCTCCTGGTTCTCCTCGGTCATCCCGCACCTGCTCGTGCCCGATCTGCTGGACGCGCTCGTCGAGACGAAGGCCCGCCGGGTGCTCTCCCTGAACCTCGCCCCGCAACCCGGAGAAACCGAGGGCTTCTCCCCGCAGCGTCATTTGGAGGTTTTGGGACGACACGCCCCTAAACTCGCCCTGGACGTGGTGCTGGCCGACGAGGCCGCCGTGCCCGACCGTGACTCGCTCGCCGACGCCGCGAAACGGTTCGGCGCCGCGGTCGAACTGGCTCCGGTCGCCCGGACCGACGGGACCCCGAGGCACGACCCGGAGCTGTTGGCCGCCGCGTACGACCGTATTTTTCGGATGCATGGAAGGATCGGCCCATGGCGATGACGGCAGCGGTGAAGGACGAAGTTTCCCGGCTCCCCGTCACCCGTACCTGCTGCAGGAAGGCGGAGGTATCCGCCCTTCTGCGGTTCGCCGGCGGCCTTCACCTGGTGAGCGGGCGCATCGTGATCGAGGCCGAGCTGGACACCGCGAGGGCGGCCCGGCGGCTCAAGCAGGACATCCTGGAGATCTTCGGGCACAGTTCCGAGCTGATCGTGATGGCGCCGGGCGGACTGCGCCGCGGTTCGCGTTTCGTCGTCCGGGTGGTCGCGGGCGGTGACCAGCTGGCCCGCCAGACCGGCCTGGTGGACGGCCGGGGCCGCCCGATCCGGGGCCTGCCGCCGCAAGTGGTCTCGGGGGCCACCTGCGACGCCGAGGCCGCCTGGCGCGGAGCCTTCCTGGCGCACGGCTCGCTCACCGAGCCCGGCCGCTCCTCCTCCCTGGAGGTGACCTGCCCGGGCCCCGAGGCCGCCCTCGCCCTGGTCGGCGCCGCCCGCAGGCTGTCGATCCCCGCGAAGGCGCGAGAGGTACGCGGCGTGGACCGGGTCGTCGTCCGTGACGGTGACGCGATCGGCGCCCTGCTCACCCGGCTCGGCGCCCACGACTCGGTGCTGGCCTGGGAGGAGCGGCGGCTGCGGCGCGAGGTCCGCGCCACCGCCAACCGCCTCGCCAACTTCGACGATGCCAACCTGCGCCGTTCGGCCCGCGCGGCCGTCGCCGCCGGTGCCCGGGTCCAGCGCGCCCTGGAGATCCTCGCCGACGACGTGCCCGAGCACCTCGCCGCCGCGGGCCGGCTCCGCATGGAGCACAAGCAGGCCTCCCTGGAGGAGCTCGGCGCCCTCGCCGACCCGCCACTGACCAAGGACGCCGTCGCCGGCCGCATCCGCCGCCTGCTGGCCATGGCCGACAAGCGGGCCTCGGACCTCGGCATCCCCGGCACGGACGCGAACCTCAGCGAGGAGTTGGCGGACAACCTCGTCGGCTGACCGAACACGCGCCGGCCCGTCGCACACGGACGTCGAGAAGCCGGTCCGGGCGCCCACCTGGGTGACCGGCACCGGCTTTCGCGTGTCCATGCGGCGCTCTTGACTCGATCATGGGCTGTCATGAGCCTGGCATGTGTTCGCTGCTGTGGCGGACACAGGCCTGTCGGACAGGCCTCATCTAGGGGGGTTCATGAGACGAAGAGCGAGATCGATCCTCGCCGTCGGCGCGCTCCTTATCGGCGGAGCGGGCTTCGCACCCATCGCCCAGGCACAGCCGGCGGACCCCGCCACCGCGGACGCCGACGAGGTGAAGGTCTTCCGCGCCGACGTCACCCAGGAGCAGGTACCCCTGCTGCTGGCCGCCGGCCAGGACGGCCACGAACTCGGCGAGCGGGTCCCCGACGAGGGCACGGCCACCGTCGAGGTCTACCTCACCGACCAGCAGGCCGGGAAACTGGAGAAACAGGGACTCGACCTCACCGAGCACACCCTCTCCACCCGGGCCGAGAAACGCGTCAAGGACGCCGCCGATGGCGTCTTCCGCCCGTACAGCGGCAGCGGCGGCCTGAAGGAGGAGATCCTCCGGACCGCACAGGAGAACCCCCGCCTCACCAAGGTCGTCTCCATCGGCAAGACGGTGGACGGCCAGGACATCCTCGCGCTGAAGCTCACCAAGAACGCGAAGAAGTCGAAGGACGGCTCCAGGCCGGCCGTCCTCTACATGTCCAACCAGCACGCCCGGGAGTGGATCACCCCGGAGATGACCCGCCGGCTGATGCACCACTACCTGGACAAGTACGACGAGGACCGGCGGATCAAGAAGCTGGTCGACTCCACCGAACTGTGGTTCCTGCTGTCGGCCAACCCCGACGGCTACGACTACACGTTCGAGAACACCGACAACCGCCTGTGGCGCAAGAACCTGCGCGACAACAACGGCGACGGCACCATCGGCACCGGTGACGGCGTCGACCTCAACCGCAACTTCGCCTACAAATGGGGCTACGACGACGAGGGCTCGTCCCCCAACCCCACCAGCCAGACCTACCGCGGCGCCGGCCCGAACTCCGAGCCGGAGACCAAGGCCCTGGACGCCTTCCAGAAGCGCATCGGCTTCACGTACGGCATCAACTACCACTCCGCCGCCGAACTCCTCCTCTACGGGGTCGGCTGGCAGGTGGCCACCCACACCCCCGACGACGTCCTCTACGAGGCGCTCGCCGGCACGCCCGGCAACTCCGCGATCCCCGGCTACCACCCGCAGGTCTCCTCGGAGCTCTACACCACCAACGGCGAGGCGGACGGCCACGCGGCCAACGTCAACGGCATGGCGATGTTCACCCCGGAGATGTCGACCTGCCAGACCATCTCCGAGCAGGACCCCGACGACGAGTGGAACGCGGGCGACTGCCAGTCGGGCTTCAACTTCCCCGACGACGAGAAGCTGATCCAGCAGGAGTTCGCGAAGAACATCCCCTTCGCACTCTCCGTCGCCGAGAGCGCCGCCCACCCCGACCGGCCGTCCTCCGCGGTCGGCCTGGAGGCCGCCGACTTCACCCCGGCCCCCTTCGCCACGTCCTACTCGCGCGGCGCCGACCAGGAGGTCTCCGTCGTCGTCCGCAAGTCGGTGCGCGACAAGGAGCTGAAGTACCGCGTCAACGGCGGACGCGTCCACGACATGGCCCTGAAGCCCTGGCGGGGCGGCGAGACGTACGGCGGCGAGGACAACCTCCACTTCGACGAGTACCGGGCCAAGGTCAAGGACGGCGACCGCGGTGACAAGGTCGAGGTCTGGTTCACCGGCGAGACGAAGCAGGGCAAGCCGACCGAGAGCGAGCACTTCACCTACACGATCGCCGAGCGGCCCCGCGCGGACGTCCTCGTCATCGCCGAGGAGGGCGCGAAGGCCGCGCAGACCCAGACGTACGTGGACGCCCTCAAGGCCAACGGCCACCGGGCGGCCGTCTGGGACGCGGCCACGCAGGGCGCGCCCGACGCGCTCGGCGTCCTCGGCCACTTCGACACCGTCGTCCACTACACCGGCGCCGCGGAACCCGGCAACGCCACCCAGCTCCAGCTGCGCGCCTTCCTCAACGAGGGCGGCAGGCTGATCGAGGCGGGGGAGCGGGCCGGCGGCAGCGTCGACCTCGGCGGCGGCAACATGTCCGACGACTTCAGCCAGTACTACCTGGGCGCCTACACCCGTACGTCGGCCCCCGGGGCCGCCGGATTCACCGGCTCCGGCCGGCTCGACGGAGCCGCCGGCGCGCTCGGCGACGCACCCGGCAACCCGCTGGACGCCGCCGGCACCTACAGCGTCACGTCGGACCAGCTGCCCGCCGACACCTACCCGCAGTTCGCGAGCGAGGGCGCCGGGGAGTTCCCGGGGACGGTCAACCCGTACGGTCCCCACGCGGGTGAGTGGATGGCCGCCGCCGTCCACACCGACGACGCCTACAAGCGCCTCACCCGCACCGTCGACCTCACCGGCGTCACCGCCGCCGACCGGCCCACGCTCCGCACCCAGCTGCTGTGGGACACCGAGGGCGGCTACGACCACGCCCTGGTCGAGGCGCACACCACCGGCGCCGACGACTGGACCACGCTCCCCGAGGCCGGCGGCGCGACCGGCACGGCCGTGCCCGCGGAGTGCGCGGCCGGGTTCTACGTGGGCGAGCACCCCTGGCTGGAGCGCTACCTGACCCTGTCCGACGACGGCTGCTCCGCGGCCGGCACGACCGGGCGGTGGAACAGCCTCACCGGCTCCTCCGGGGGCTGGCAGCAGGTCGAGTTCGACCTGGGCGCCTACGCCGGGAAGTCCGTCGAGGTCTCGATCGCCTACGTCACCGACCCCGGCAGCGGCGGACGCGGCGTCCTCGCCGACGACACCTCGCTCGTCGTCGGCGGCACGGCCACCGCGACCGAGGGCTTCGAGACCTCGCTCGGCGCCTGGCAGGTGGCCGGGCCGCCCGCCGGCAGCCCCGCCGTGCTGAAGGACTGGACCCGCGCCGGGACCCTGTTCCAGACGTACGGCGCGGTCACCACGGACGACACCGTGCTGCTGGGCTTCGGCCTGGAGCACCTGACCGATCCGGCCGCCCGGACGGCTCTGGTCCGGCAGGCGCTGCGTGCCCTGGACGAGTGAAACCCGGACCGCTGGGGACTGAGACGGTGTAGCCGAATCGGGTGACCGGTCCCCGTGGCCCAGGGCGGTCCGTACCCCTACTGGCGGGTACGGACCGCCCTGCCGGGTATGGGGCGTCTCGATGTCACCCCCGAGGCCCCGGAGAGGTAGGGTCGGAGGTGGTCGGGGACATCCCAAATACAGCTCGCCGGCACATCGGGCCGGCGTACCAACGAGGAGATCGGTTCGTGACGATCCGCGTAGGCATCAACGGCTTTGGCCGCATCGGTCGTAACTACTTCCGCGCGCTGCTGGAGCAGGGTGCAGACATCGAGATCGTGGCTGTCAACGACCTGGGTGACACCGCGACCACCGCCCACCTGCTCAAGTACGACACCATCCTCGGGCGTCTCCCGTACGAGGTCTCGCACACCGAGGACACCATCACCGTCGGCGACAAGACCATCAAGGTCCTCGCCGAGCGCAACCCCGCGGACATCCCCTGGGGCGAGCTGGGCGTCGACATCGTCATCGAGTCGACCGGCATCTTCACGAAGAAGGCCGACGCCGAGAAGCACATCGCGGGCGGCGCGAAGAAGGTCCTCATCTCGGCCCCGGCCAAGGACGAGGACGTCACCATCGTGATGGGCGTCAACCAGGACAAGTACGACGCGGCGAACCACCACGTCATCTCCAACGCCTCCTGCACCACCAACTGCGTGGCGCCGATGGCCAAGGTCCTCGACGAGAACTTCGGCATCGTCAAGGGCCTGATGACGACGGTGCACGCGTACACGAACGACCAGCGCATCCTGGACTTCCCGCACAAGGACCTGCGCCGCGCCCGTGCCGCCGCGGAGAACATCATCCCGACCACCACGGGTGCCGCCAAGGCCACCGCGCTGGTCCTCCCGCAGCTCAAGGGCAAGCTGGACGGCATCGCCATGCGCGTCCCGGTCCCCACCGGCTCGGTCACCGACCTCGTCCTGGAGCTCGGCCGCGAGGTCACCAAGGAAGAGATCAACGCCGCCTTCCAGAAGGCCGCCGAGGGCGAGCTCAAGGGCATCCTCGAGTACACCGAGGACGAGATCGTCTCCTCGGACATCGTCAACGCCCCGGCGTCCTGCACCTTCGACTCGTCCCTGACCATGGTCCAGGACGGCAAGAACGTGAAGGTCATCGGCTGGTACGACAACGAGTGGGGCTACTCCAACCGCCTCGTCGACCTCACGGTCTTCGTCGGCAACCAGCTCTGATCGACTCGGACTCAGCAGGCACCGCGATGCGGTGGCAGGGCTCGGACAGCGCAAGGCCGCGCTGCCCGAGCCCTGCGTCGCGTCCGCAGCGACCAGCCCTCGTAGGATCACGAGCGATCACGAGAACCCCAGGAGCCCTCTGCATGAAGACGATCGACGAACTGCTCACCGAAGGCGTCGCGGGCAAGCGCGTCTTCGTCCGCGCCGACCTGAACGTGCCGCTGGACGGCACCACCATCACCGACGACGGCCGCATCCGCGCCGTGGTGCCCACCGTCAAGGCCCTGGCCGACGCGGGCGCGCGCGTGATCGTCGCCTCGCACCTGGGCCGCCCCAAGGGCGCCCCGGACCCGGTCTTCTCCCTGGCCCCCGCCGCCGCCCGCCTCGGTGAACTCCTCGGCACCGACGTCGCCTTCGCCGAGGACACGGTCGGCACCTCCGCCGAGTCCACGGTGGCCGGCCTCGATGACGGCCGGGTGGCCGTCATCGAGAACCTCCGCTTCAACGCCGGCGAGACCAGCAAGGACGACGCCGAGCGCGCCGCCTTCGCCGACAAGCTGGCCGGCCTCGCGGACGTCTACGTCGGCGACGGCTTCGGCGCGGTGCACCGGGGGCACGCCTCGGTCTTCGACCTGCCGAAGAAGCTCCCGCACTACGCCGGGTACCTCATCGCCACCGAGGTCGGTGTCCTGAAGAAGCTCACCGACGACGTCAAGCGCCCCTACGTCGTCGCCCTCGGCGGCGCCAAGGTCTCCGACAAGCTCGCCGTCATCGACCAGCTGCTCGGCAAGGCCGACCGGCTCCTCATCGGCGGCGGCATGGCGTACACCTTCCTCAAGGCGCAGGGCCACGAGGTCGGCATCTCCCTCCTCCAGGAGGACCAGATCCCGACCGTCAAGGAGTACATGGAGCGCGCGGAGAAGAACGGCGTCGAGCTGGTCCTCCCCGTCGACGTCCTGGTCGCGTCCGAGTTCCCGGACCTGAAGACCAAGGCCCCGGCCAACCCCGCCACCGTCGCCGCGGACGCCATCCCGGCCGACCAGGAGGGTCTGGACATCGGTCCCGAGACCCGCAAGCTGTACGCCTCGAAGCTCGCCGACGCGGCCACCGTCTTCTGGAACGGCCCCATGGGCGTCTTCGAGCACCCCGACTACGCCGAGGGCACCAAAGCGGTCGCCCAGGCCCTCGTCGACGCCCCGGGCTTCACCGTGGTGGGCGGTGGCGACTCCGCCGCGGCCGTCCGCACCCTCGGCTTCGACGAGAACGCATTCGGCCACATCTCGACCGGCGGCGGCGCCTCCCTCGAATACCTCGAGGGCAAGACGCTCCCCGGCCTCGCCGCACTGGAGGACTGACCTCAATGACCACCCGCACGCCGCTGATGGCGGGCAACTGGAAGATGAACCTCAACCACCTCGAGGCCATCGCCCACGTCCAGAAGCTCGCCTTCGCCCTCGCGGACAAGGACTACGACGCCGTCGAGGTCGCCGTCCTCGTCCCCTTCACCGACCTGCGGTCGGTGCAGACCCTGGTCGAGCACGACAAGCTCAAGATCAAGTACGGCGCCCAGGACATCTCCGCCCACGACGGCGGGGCCTACACCGGCGAGATCTCCGGCCCGATGCTGGCCAAGCTCCGCTGCACCTACGTCGCCATCGGCCACTCCGAGCGCCGCCAGTACCACGCCGAGACCGACGAGCTGGTCAACGCCAAGGTCAAGGCCGCCTACAAGCACGGCCTGACCCCGATCCTGTGCGTCGGCGAGGAGCTGGACATCCGCGAGGCGGGCAACCACGTCGCCCACACCCTCGCCCAGGTCGAGGGCGGCCTGAAGGACCTGCCGGCCGAGCAGGCCGAGACCGTGGTGATCGCCTACGAGCCCGTGTGGGCCATCGGCACCGGCAAGGTCTGCGGCGCCGAGGACGCCCAGGAGGTCTGCGCGGCCATCCGCGGCAAGCTCGCCGAGCTGTACTCGCAGGAGCTGGCCGACAAGGTCCGCATCCAGTACGGCGGCTCGGTCAAGTCGGGCAACGTCGCCGAGATCATGTCGCAGGCCGACATCGACGGCGCGCTGGTCGGCGGTGCCTCGCTGGACTCGGACGAGTTCGTCAAGATCGTCCGCTTCCGCGACCAGTAGGCATGCCGGTCGACCTGCGGATCGACCAGTGAGTATGCGGTAGCGGCGATACGTCGTACCCTTGCGGGGGCATGGTGGCCTGCTGTCATCGTGCCCCCGTCGTTCATCCGAAGCCGAGGAAGTTGGTCCAGCCGTGGTTATGGGGTTCTCGATCGCCCTGATCGTCTTCAGCCTGTTGCTGATGCTGCTGGTGCTGATGCACAAGGGGAAGGGCGGCGGCCTCTCCGACATGTTCGGTGGCGGCATGCAGTCGTCCGTCGGCGGCTCCTCGGTCGCCGAGCGCAACCTCGACCGGATCACCGTGGTGGTCGGTCTCCTGTGGTTCGCGTGCATCATGGTGCTCGGCCTTCTGATGAAGGCGAACAACTGACCGCGGTCAACTGATCAGCGGCGCCCAGACGGCACGCACTCGCGCACGTCTTTCGCACGTAAGGCCCCATGTCCGGTACGCGCTTCACAGCGCGGCCTATCATGGGGCCTGCGTCTTGCGTTTGGGCTTGTAACTCCAATCACTGGACGCGCGTTGGGCCTTACGTAGACTGAGGCGCTCGCAGCGAAGCGAAACGCCGACTCGCTTCGCGGCACCATCACGCAGGGAGTTACGACCGTGGCAAGTGGCAACGCGATCCGTGGAAGCCGGGTCGGGGCGGGGCCGATGGGCGAGGCCGAGCGCGGCGAGTCCGCGCCGCGTCTGCGCATCTCCTTCTGGTGCTCCAACGGACACGAGACACAGCCGAGCTTCGCGAGCGACGCCCAGGTCCCGGAGACCTGGGACTGCCCGCGCTGCGGCTTCCCCGCCGGACAGGACCGGGACAATCCACCGGACCCGCCGCGCACCGAGCCTTACAAGACCCACCTCGCGTACGTGCGCGAGCGCCGCAGCGACGCGGACGGCGAGGCGATCCTCGCCGAGGCGCTCGCCAAACTGCGGGGCGAGATCTAGTTCAGATCCGCTGCACACCGGGTTCAGCCTCCTTCAGCCTTCTGCGGTCCTTTTTCGTCTTCTTCTGTCTCCTTCGGCCTTCCTCGGTCTTCTTCGGCCAGTTTTCTTCAGCGCTGATCAATTAGGTTGGAACAGCCGGGACAGCTGGGACACCCAAGGAAGCAGGCTGAAGACCGACATGAACGAAGACGGCCGTACCAGGCTCAACCAGACGCCCGAATGGACCGCGCTGGCCAAACACCGCGAGGAGTCCGGCGAGGTGCGGCTGCGTGAGCTGTTCGCCGCCGACCCGGGTCGCGGCACCGGCTGCACGCTCCGGGTGGGAGACCTGTACGTCGACTACTCCAAGCACCTCGTCACCGACGAGACCCTGCGGCTGCTGCGCGAGCTGGCCGCCGCCACCGACGTGTTCGGGCTGCGCGACGCCATGTTCCGCGGCGAGAAGATCAACACCACCGAGGACCGGGCGGTGCTGCACACCGCCCTGCGCGCCCCGCGGGACGCGGTGATCGAGGTCGACGGCGAGAACGTCGTGCCCAAGGTGCACGCGGTACTCGACAAGATGGCCGACTTCGCCCACCGGGTCCGCTCAGGGGAGTGGAAGGGCCACACCGGCAAGCGCATCAGGAACGTGGTCAACGTCGGCATCGGCGGCTCCGACCTGGGCCCCGCCATGGCCTACGAGGCGCTGCGCGCCTTCACCGACCGCGAGCTGACGGTCCGTTTCGTCTCCAACGTCGACGGCGCCGACCTGCACGAGGCCACCCGGGATCTCGACCCGGCCGAGACGCTGTTCGTCATCGCCTCCAAGACCTTCACCACCATCGAGACGGTCACCAACGCCACCTCCGCCCGGACCTGGCTGCTGAACGCGCTCGGTGACCAGGCCGCCGTCGCCAAGCACTTCGTGGCCCTGTCGACGAACGCGGAGAAGGTAGCCGGCTTCGGCATCGACACGGCCAACATGTTCGAGTTCTGGGACTGGGTCGGCGGCCGCTACTCGTACGACTCGGCGATCGGCCTCTCCCTGATGATCGCCATCGGCCCGGACCGCTTCCGCGAGATGCTCGACGGCTTCCACCTCGTCGACGAGCACTTCCGCACCGCCCCCGCCGAGTCCAACGCCCCCCTGCTGATGGGCCTGTTGGGCATCTGGTACGACAACTTCCTGGGCGCCCAGTCGCACGCGGTCCTGCCGTACAGCCACTACCTGTCGAAGTTCACGGCATACCTCCAGCAGCTCGACATGGAGTCCAACGGCAAGTCCGTCGACCGCGACGGGCGCCCGGTGGAGTGGGAGACCGGCCCGGTCGTGTGGGGCACGCCCGGCACCAACGGGCAGCACGCCTACTACCAGCTGATCCACCAGGGCACCAAGATCGTCCCGGCGGACTTCATCGGCTTCGCCGAGCCGGTGGCCGAACTGAGCGACGAGCTGAAGGCCCAGCACGACCTGCTGATGGCCAACTTCTTCGCACAGACCCAGGCGCTCGCCTTCGGCAAGACGCCCGACGAGGTGCGCGCCGAGGGCGTCCCGGAGGAGCTGGTTCCGCACAAGACGTTCAAGGGCGACCACCCGACGACCACGATCCTCGCCCGCGAGCTGACCCCGTCGGTGCTCGGACAGCTCGTCGCACTCTACGAGCACAAGGTGTTCGTCCAGGGCGCGGTGTGGAACATCGACTCCTTCGACCAGTGGGGCGTCGAACTCGGCAAGGTCCTCGCCAAGCGCGTCGAACCCGCCCTCACCGACGGGGCCGAGGTCCCCGGCCTGGACGCCTCCACCAAGGCGCTGGTCGCCGCCTATCGGGAGCTGCGCGGGCGGAAGTGAGCCAAGAGCGGGGAGGGGCGGTGAGGGCCTGTCGCCCCGGCCGCCCCTCCCCGCTCCCGTCCCACGGGACGATCAGGCCGATGCCGGCGGATACAGCGACCTCGGCAGCCGCGAGGCCGCTGCCGTGTCCAGGAGCCACAAGGTGCGGGCACGGCCCTGTGCCCCGGCTGCCGGGGCCTGGATCTCGCCGGTGCCCGAGAGGGCCATGGCGACCGCGTTCGCCTTGTCCTCGCCCGCCGCGAGCAGCCACACCTCACGTGCCGCGCGGATGGCCGGCAGGGTCAGGGAGACGCGGACGGGCGGCGGCTTGGGGGAGCCGTGGACGCCGATCACCATGCGGTCCGTCTCCCGTACCCCCGGGTGCTCCGGGAAGAGCGACGCCACGTGCGTGTCCGGCCCGACGCCGAGCAGCAGGACGTCGAAGGACGGCACCGCCGCGTGGTTCTCGGGGGCGGACGCCGCGGCCAGCTCCTGCGCGTACGCGGCGGCGGCGGCCTCCACGTCCGAGCCGTGCGGGCCGTCCGACGCCGGCATCGCGTGCACCCGCTCCGGGTCCAGCGGCACCGAGTCGAGCAGCGCCTCGCGCGCCTGGGTGACATTGCGCTCCGGGTCGCCCTGGGGCAGGAAGCGTTCGTCACCCCACCACAGGTCCAGGCGACCCCAGTCGACGGCGTCCCGGGCCGGGGACCCGGCGAGGGCCGCGAGCAGCCCGTTGCCGTTGCGGCCGCCGGTCAGGACCACGGACGCGCTGCCCCGGGAGGCCTGCGCGTCCACGATCTTCGTGATCAGCCGGGCCGCCGCGGCCTCGGCCATCAGCTCCTTGTCGCGGTGCACGACCAGCTGGGGAGTGCTCACTTCGCCGCCGCCTTCTTCACCGGTGCCTTGTCCTGCGCCGCGTCCTTCGCGGGAGCTTTCGCAGCCGTCCCCACGGGAGCGGCGACCGCGACGGCCCCAAAGTCCCCTTTGGCCGAAGTGCCCGACGCGGCCGGTGCGGCCGGTGTGTTCAGCCGGTCCACCCCGTACCGCAGCGCCGAGGCGTACGTGTCGTCCGGGTCGAGGCGTCGCAGTTCCTCCGCGATCAGCTCGGCCGTCTCGCGGCGCTTGAGCGCCACCGCACGGGCAGGCTGGCCCTGGATGGACAGGTTCGCCAGCGAGCCGTCGGCCCGGTCCAGGACGACCGGACCGCAGTCGGTGTCCATCCGGACCGCCGTCAGACCAGGACCGTTCGACGCCGAGCGCCGCACCGGCACGTCCAGCCGGTCCGCCAGCCACATCGCCAGCAGTTCGCAGCTCGGGTTGTACTCCTCGCCCTCCACCTCGACCGCCTGCACCTTGCAGTCGACCTGGTCGAGGGCCGCCGCCAGCATCGAGCGCCACGGCGTGATGCGGGTCCAGGACAGGTCGGTGTCGCCCGGCGTGTAGGCGTCGGCGCGGGCGGCCAGCTCCCGTACCGGCTCCTCGCAGGCATAGGTGTCGGTGACCCGGCGCTGGGCCAGCGCGCCCAGCGGGTCCCCGGCCGGGTCCAGCGGCGCGTTCACCGGCCACCACACCACGACCGGCGCGTCCGGCAGCAGCAGCGGCAGGACCACCGACTGGGCGTGCTCGACGACGTCGCCGTACAGCCGCAGCACGATCGTCTCGCCGGTGCCCGCGTCGGCGCCGAGGCGCACCTCGGCGTCCAGCCGGGACTTCGTACGGTCCCGGGGCGAGCGCGACACGCGCTTGATCACGACGAGCGTGCGCGAGGGATGCTCGTGCGCGGCGTCGCTCGCGGCCTTCAGCGCGTCGTAGGCGTTCTCCTCGTCGGTGACGATGACCAGCGTGAGCACCATGCCGATGGCCGGGGTGCCGATCGCCCGGCGGCCCAGCACCAACGCCTTGTTGATCTTGCTGGCCGTGGTGTCCGTGAGGTCTGTCTTCATGGGCGGCGCCAGCTCCGTCCGTCTCGTTCGAGCATGTGGTCCGCCTCGACGGGTCCCCAGGTGCCGGCCGGATACTGGGCCGGGACGCAGTGCTCGTCCCAGTACTCCTCGATCGGGTCGAGGATCTTCCAGGACAGCTCGACCTCCTCGGTCCGTGGGAAGAGGTTCGCGTCGCCGAGCAGCACGTCCAGGATGAGGCGCTCGTACGCCTCCGGACTCGACTCCGTGAAGGACTCGCCGTAGGCGAAGTCCATGGACACGTCCCGGATCTCCATCGACGTGCCCGGGACCTTGGAGCCGAAGCGGACGGTGACGCCCTCGTCGGGCTGGACGCGGATCACGATCGCGTTCGAGCCGAGTTCCTCGGTGGCCGTGGAGTCGAACGGGGAGTGCGGGGCCCGCTGGAAGACGACCGCGATCTCCGTGACGCGGCGGCCGAGGCGCTTGCCGGTGCGCAGGTAGAAGGGGACGCCCGCCCAGCGGCGGTTGTCGATCCCGACCTTGATCGCGGCGTAGGTGTCGGTCTTCGACTCCGGGTCGATGCCCTCTTCCTCCAGGTAGCCGACGGCCTTGGCGCCGCCCTGCCACCCGGCCGCGTACTGGGCGTGCACGGTGTCCCGGCCCAGGTCCTTGGGGAGGCGGACCGCGCCGAGCACCTTGGTCTTCTCCGCGGCCAGCGCGTCCGCGTCGAAGGAGGCCGGCTCCTCCATCGCGGTCAGCGCGAGCAGCTGGAGCAGGTGGTTCTGGATGACGTCACGGGCGGCACCGATGCCGTCGTAGTAGCCGGCCCGGCCGCCGATGCCGATGTCCTCGGCCATCGTGATCTGGATGTGGTCGACGTAGGACCGGTTCCAGATGGGCTCGAACATCGTGTTGGCGAAGCGCAGGGCCAGGATGTTCTGGACGGTCTCCTTGCCCAGGTAGTGGTCGATGCGGAAGACCTGGTCCGGGGCGAAGACCTCGTGGACGATCCCGTTGAGCTCCTCGGCCGACTTCAGGTCGTGGCCGAACGGCTTCTCGATCACCGCGCGGCGCCAGGAGCCGTTCGACTGGTCGGCCAGCTGGTGCTTCTTCAGCTGCTGGATGACCACGGGGAAGGACTTCGGGGGCACCGAGAGGTAGAAGGCGAAGTTGCCGCCCGTGCCCTGCGCCTTGTCCAGCTCGTCGATGGTGCCGCGCAGCCGCTCGAACGCCTCGTCGTCGTCGAAGGTGCCCTGGACGAAACGCATGCCCTGGCTGAGCTGCTGCCATACCTCCTCGCGGAACGGAGTGCGGGAGTGCTCCTTGACGGCGTCGTGCACGACCTGGGCGAAGTCCTCGTGCTCCCAGTCTCGGCGGGCGAAACCGACGAGCGAGAAGCCCGGCGGCAGCAGACCACGGTTGGCGAGGTCGTACACGGCGGGCATGAGCTTCTTGCGGGAGAGGTCACCGGTGACGCCGAAAATGACCAGACCCGACGGCCCCGCGATACGCGGGAGCCGTCGGTCTGCGGGGTCACGCAGCGGGTTGCTGCTTGACAATTTTTAGCCCTCCGAGGGGGCGAGGCGCTTCAGCTCCGCCTCGGTCGACTTCAGCAGGTCGTTCCAGGAGTCCTCGAACTTGTCGACGCCCTCCTTCTCCAGCAGATGGACCACCTCGTCGTAGCCGATCCCGAGCTTCTCGACCGCGTCGAGGTCGGCGCGGGCCTGCTCGTAGGTGCCGGCGACGGTGTTGCCGGTGATCTCGCCGTGGTCCTCGGTGGCGAACAGGGTCGCCTCCGGCATGGTGTTCACCGTGTTGGGCGCGACCAGGTCGGTGACGTACATGGTGTCGCTGTACGCCTTGTCCTTCACGCCGGTCGACGCCCACAGCGGGCGCTGCTTGTTGGCGCCGGCCTTCTCCAGGGCGTTCCAGCGGTCGGAGGAGAAGATCTCCTCGTACGCCTGGTAGGCGAGCCGGGCGTTGGCGACGGCGGCCTTGCCGCGCAGGGCCTTGGCCTCGTCGGTGCCGAGCGCGTCGATCCGCTTGTCGATCTCGGTGTCCACGCGGGACACGAAGAAGGACGCCACCGAGTGGATCTGCGACAGGTCCAGGCCGCGTTCCTTGGCCTTCTCCAGGCCGGTCAGGAAGGCGTCCATGACCAGGCGGTAGCGCTCGAGGGAGAAGATCAGCGTGACGTTGACGCTGATGCCCAGGCCGATGACCTCGGCGATCGCCGGGATACCGGCCTCGGTCGCCGGGATCTTGATCAGCGTGTTGGGCCGGTCCACCAGCCAGGCGAGCTGCTTGGCCTCGGCGACCGTGGCCTTCGTGTTGTGCGCGAGGCGCGGGTCCACCTCGATGGAGACCCGGCCGTCCTTGCCGCCGGTGGCGTCGAAGACGGGGCGCAGGATGTCGGCGGCGTCGCGGACGTCCGCCGTGGTGATCATGCGGATGGCCTCTTCGACCGTGACCTTGCGGAAGGCGAGGTCGGAGAGCTGCTGGTCGTAGCCGTCGCCCTGCGAGATCGCCTTCTGGAAGATCGACGGGTTGGTGGTGACGCCCACGACGTGCTGCTGGTCGATCAGCTCGGCGAGGTTGCCGGACGTGATGCGCTTGCGCGACAGGTCGTCCAGCCAGATCGCGACGCCTTCATCGGAGAGGCGCTTGAGTGCGTCTGTCATGGAAAATGCATCTCCTACGTGTCGTGTACGAGCGTCAGCGCTGAGCTGCGGTCAGCGATTCCCGGGCGGCGGATGCGACGTTCTCGGCAGTGAAGCCGAACTCGCGGAAGAGCACCTTGCCGTCCGCCGAAGCACCGAAGTGCTCCAGGGAAACGATGCGGCCGGCGTCCCCGACGTACTTGTGCCAGGTGAGACCGATCCCGGCCTCGACCGCGACACGGGCCTTCACGGAGGGGGGCAGGACGCTGTCCCGGTACCCCTGGTCCTGCTGCTCGAACCACTCGACGCACGGCATGGACACCACACGGGTCGGCACACCGTCGGCCTGGAGCTGCTCGCGCGCCTCCACGGCGACGTGCACCTCGGAACCGGTGGCGATCAGCACGACCTGGGGCTCGCCGCCCTCGGCCTCGAACAGGACGTAGCCGCCCTTGGCCGCGTCCTCGTTCGGCTCGTACGTCGGCACGCCCTGTCGGGTGAGCGCCAGGCCGTGCGGCTGGCCCTTGCCGAACTCCTTCGTCCAGCGCCCCAGGATCTCGCGCCAGGCGATCGCGGTCTCGTTGGCGTCGGCCGGGCGGACCACGTTCAGGCCCGGGATGGCGCGCAGCGAGGCCAGGTGCTCGACGGGCTGGTGGGTCGGACCGTCCTCGCCCAGACCGATGGAGTCGTGCGTCCACACGTACGTCACCGGCAGGTGCATGAGCGCCGACAGCCGCACCGCGTTGCGCATGTAGTCGGAGAACACCAGGAAGGTGCCGCCGTAGATGCGGGTGTTGCCGTGCAGCGCGATGCCGTTCATCTCCGCGGCCATCGCGTGCTCGCGGATGCCGAAGTGGATGGTGCGGCCGTACGGGTCCGCCTCGGGCAGCGGGTTGCCCGCCGGGAGGAAGGAGGACGTCTTGTCGATCGTCGTGTTGTTCGAGCCGGCCAGGTCGGCCGAGCCGCCCCACAGCTCGGGGACGACGGCGCCGAGCGCCTGGAGCACCTTGCCGGACGCGGCGCGGGTGGCGACACCCTTGCCCGTCTCGAAGACCGGGATCTTCTCCTCCCAGCCCTTGGGGAGCTCGCCCTTGGCGACCCGCTCGTACTCGGCGGCGCGCTCCGGGTTGTTGTCCCGCCACTGCTGGAAGGACTTCTCCCACACGGTGCGGGCCGCCCGGCCCTTCTCCAGCGCCTTGCGGGTGTGGCCGATGACCTCGTCGGAGACCTCGAACGACTTCTCCGGGTCGAAGCCCAGGACGCGCTTGGTCGCGGCGACCTCGTCGTCGCCGAGCGCCGAGCCGTGCGCGGCCTCGGTGTTCTGCGCGTTCGGGGCGGGCCAGGCGATGATCGAACGCATCGCGATGAAGGACGGCCGGTCGGTGACCTTCTTCGCCGCCTCGATCGCGTCGTAGAGCGCGTTCGGGTCCAGGTCGCCGTCCGGCTTCGGGGCGACGCGCTGCACGTGCCAGCCGTACGCCTCGTACCGCTTGCAGGTGTCCTCGGAGACGGCGGTCTCGGTGTCGCCCTCGATCGAGATGTGGTTGTCGTCCCACAGCAGGACCAGGTTGCCCAGCTTCTGGTGACCCGCCATCGAGGACGCCTCGGCGGAGATGCCCTCCTGGAGGCAGCCGTCACCGGCGATGCAGTAGACGAAGTGGTCGAACGGGGAGGTGCCCTCGGCGGCCTCCGGGTCGAACAGGCCGCGCTCGTAGCGTGCGGCCATCGCCATGCCCACGGCGTTGGCGACACCCTGGCCCAGCGGGCCGGTCGTCGTCTCCACGCCGGTGGTGTGGCCGTACTCCGGGTGGCCGGGGGTCTTGGAGCCCCAGGTCCGGAACGACTTCAGGTCGTCGAGCTCCAGGCCGAAGCCGGCCAGGTACAGCTGAGTGTAGAGAGTCAGGGACGAATGGCCGGCGGACAGCACGAAACGGTCGCGCCCGACCCAGTCGGCGTCGGCGGGGTCGTGCCGCATCACCTTCTGGAAGAGGGTGTAGGCGGCGGGCGCCAGGCTCATCGCCGTACCCGGATGGCCGTTGCCAACCTTCTGTACGGCATCGGCGGCCAGGACGCGGGCGGTGTCCACGGCCCGCTGGTCCAGTTCGGTCCACTCGAGGTCTGCGGTGGTCGGCTTGGTGCTCACCCTGAGTCAGGGCTCCTCTCCACATGTCGGATGCCGGTGCGCGTGGGCGCCCACCGGCTGCCGGCGCGTCCTGAGTCGGCCGGCCGTTGTTGAGCCTACCCCCGTAAGTACGTGCGTTTTTCCGCTGGAAACCAGACTGCCGGGACTCTTCCGGATCCGCCTGTCGACTGGGTGAAACCGCATTCGGCATGTGAATACGGGGCCGCTCATCTGACTGCTCAATCGACTCTCCGAACGCACGTCGGAGCACCCCTCTCAACACGACCCCACCCCCGCGAGGGCCGAGGTATGGGCAACGTCTAAAGTGGCGTGGTACGCGCGAGCCTTTACCGCCACTTCACGCGGTCGGGCTTGCTGGGATGTCTCTGTCAGGGGTGTGCGTGACGGCCGTTGAATCCCGTCCTGCGGGGGTTATCGGGACGAACCGGAGCCCGAGTCACCGGCCGTTCGGGGCCCGTGTCAAGGCGTTCGTGGCGTTGACCAAGCCGCGGATCATCGAGCTTCTGCTCATCACCACCGTTCCGGTGATGTTCCTCGCCGAGCAGGGTGTTCCGGATCTGAAGCTGGTGCTGCTGACCTGCGTCGGCGGTTATCTGTCCGCGGGCGGCGCCAACGCGCTGAACATGTACATCGACCGCGACATCGACGCGCTGATGGACCGGACCTCGCAGCGCCCGCTGGTGACCGGCATGGTCAGCCCGGCCGAATGCCTCGTCTTCGGCATCGCCCTGGCCATCGTCTCGACACTGCTGTTCGGCTTCACCGTCAACTGGCTGTCCGCCTGGCTCTCGCTCGGCGCGCTCCTCTTCTACGTCGTCGTCTACACGATGATCCTCAAGCGCCGAACGTCGCAGAACATCGTCTGGGGCGGCATCGCCGGCTGCCTTCCGGTCCTCATCGGCTGGTCGGCCGTGACCAACTCGATGTCCTGGGCGCCGATCATCCTGTTCGGGGTGATGTTCTTCTGGACGCCGCCGCACTACTGGCCGCTGTCCATGAAGGTCAAGGAGGACTACGCGCGCGTGGGCGTGCCGATGCTCCCGGTCATCGCCTCCAACAAGGTCGTCGCCCGGCAGATCGTCATCTACAGCTGGGTGATGGTCGCCGTGTCGCTGCTGCTGACGCCGCTCGGCTACACCGGCTGGTTCTACACGGCGGTCGCCCTGCTGGCCGGCGGCATGTGGCTGTGGGAGGCGCACGGGCTGCAGAACCGCGCCAAGGCCGAGGTGACGGGCGGCAAGCTCAAGGAGATGCGGCTCTTCCACTGGTCGATCACCTATGTGTCCGTGCTGTTCCTGGCGGTCGCGGTGGATCCCTTCCTGCGCTGAGCACTCGTGAGCGGGCGGGGTGCGTGGTCAAGGCCACGCACCCCGCCCGTCGCCGTTCGGGCTACCCGTCGGTAGCATCCTGGTCATGGCAGACACGCAGCAGGTTGACACGAAGGCAGGGTGGGCCGAGCGGTGGGCCGAGTACCGGCTGACCCGGATGGCCGGGCGGATCGACGCCTTCGCCAAGGCGCACGGCGGCGCCGAGGCCCAGGTGGCCTACCTCGGTGAGCGCGGCGCCCGGATCGTGCTGGTCGGCGAGGACGGCGCCTGGGGCGACCTGGTCGCGCGCTCCCACGAGGCCGCTCGGAGGGCCGTGGAGAAGTCCGGGATCACCGTCCACGACGACTTCGACGGCGAGTTCGCGGCCAAGGTGGAGACGGGCCCCTACGAGTGGTCGCGCATGGCCGGCATCCAGGTCGGCGGGCCGAGCAACACCTGAGACCGGGTTCACCCGTTAGGACCGTAGGAAGCCGCGAGGCCCACGAGCCGCGAGGCCCACGAGCCATGAGGCGCACGGTCCCAGCAGGGGGAGCCCGGATGATCGAAACGCCGTCCCTGGTGGACCAGTACTGCCACGGCGTCCTGAGAACGGAGCTGGGTCTCGGCACCTTCGAGGCCCAGCTGGCCCGCACCGAGGGCCCGCCCGCACCGGGCACCACCCTCTTCGACACCCAGACCGGTTTCGCGGTACGCCGCTGGTGCCCGCCCCTGCTGGGCCTGGAACCGCACTGCCCGCCCGCCCGCTACCTGGCCCGGCGCCGCGAACTCGGCGTCATGGAGGCGGACCGCAGGCTGCTGCGCGGCAGCGGCATCACCACCTACCTGGTCGACGCCGGCCTGCCCGGCGATCTCACCGGACCCGCGGAGATGGCCACCGCCGCGGACGCCGACGCCCACGAGATCGTCCGCCTGGAACTGCTGGCCGAGCAGGTCGCCGACACCTCCGGCACCGTGGACTCCTTCCTCGCCAACCTTGCCGAGGCGGTGCACGGCGCCGCCGCGAACGCGGTCGCCTTCACCTCGGTGGCGGGCGTACGGCACGGCCTGGCGCTCGCGCCCGAACCGCCCGGCCCCGGCGAGGTGCGGGGCGCCGCCGCCCGCTGGCTGACGGGACGCGAGGTCGGCGGCGAGCTGAGCGACCCGGTGCTGCTGCGGCACCTGCTGTGGAGCGCCGTCGCCTCGGGCCGGCCGCTCCAGCTGCACGCGGGGCTCGGCGAGCCGGGCCTGCGCATCGACCGCACCGACCCGGTCCTGCTGACGGACTTCGTCCGGGCCACCGCCGGCCTCGGCACCGACCTGATCCTGCTCCACGGCTACCCGTACCACCGCCACGCCGCCCACCTCGCCGGAGTCTTCCCGCACGTCTACGCCGACGCGGGCGCCGCCCTGGTGCGCACCGGTGCCCGGGCCGCGACGGTCCTCGCCGAGATCCTGGAGCTGGCGCCCTTCGGCAAGATCCTGTTCTCCAGCGGCGCCCAGGGCCTGCCCGAACTGCACGTGGTCGCCGCCCGCCTGTTCCGCGAGGCCCTGGGACGGGTGCTGGGCGCCTGGGTGGCCGAGGAGGCGTGGGCGCCCGGGGACGCGCAGCGGGTGGCACGGATGATCGCGGCGGGCAACGCGTGGCGGGTGTACGGGCTGGGCGACTGAGAAGGGCGATGGCTCGGTGAGGCGAGTGTGTGCGCCGCCGCGGGGTGGTCCGTGCCGGACCCGCCGACGGCGCGGGTGGTCCGTGCCGATCCGCCGGCGGCGCGGGTCGTCCGTACCGGACGTGACCGATCACGCCGTGGGCGAGGTCTTCCCCGCCCCGTGCGCGCACGCTCCGGTCAGCCGGACGCGGACGCCGACGCGAACCGTCCGGAGGCGGCGGGGACCGGGGTGACGGCGTCGTCGACGGGCCGCTCGCGCAGCGCCAGCAGAACCCTCAGCGCCGCGATCCACATGACGCACGAGCCGAACATGTGCAGGCCGACCAGGACCTCGGGGAGGTCGGTGAAGTACTGCACGTAGCCGATGGCGCCCTGGGCGAGCAGCACCAGGAACAGGTCGCGGGTGCGGGCCAGCGGGCCCTTGGGCGCGTCGACCGCCTTCAGCACGAACCACAGGGCGAACGTCAGCGTCACCACGACCCACGCCAGGACGGCGTGCACCTTGCTCACCGTCTCCCAGTCGAGCGGCATCCGCGGCACGTCGCTGGAGTCGCCCGCGTGCGGGCCGGCCCCGGTGACCACCGTGCCCACCGCGATCAGCAGCACGGAGACGCCGATCATCGCCCACACCAGCTGCTGGACCGCCTTGCCCACCAGGGGGCGCGGTGCCGCGTCGCCCTCCCGGGTGCGCTGCCACATCACGGTCGCGACCGCGATCAGCGCGGTCGACAGCAGGAAGTGGGCCGCGACGGTGTACGGGTTGAGGCCGACCAGGACCACGATGCCGCCGAGGATGGCGTTGCCCATCACGATCCAGAACTGCACCCAGCCCAGCCGCGTCAGGCCACGCCGGTACGGCTTCTCCGACCGCGCGGCGATGATCGCCCAGCCGACCGCGGCGCACAGCACGTAGGTCAGCAGGCGGTTGCCGAACTCGATGACGCCGTGGAACCCCATCTCGCTGGTGGTGGTCAGCGAGTCGTCGGTGCACTTGGGCCAGGTCGGACAGCCGAGGCCCGAGCCGGTCAGGCGCACGGCACCGCCGGTGACGACGATGGCCACCGCCATGACGAGCGCGGCGAGGGCCGCCCGCCGGACAGTCCGGGGCTCCGGGGTCCAGCGTGCGGCGATGAAGGCGAGCGGATTGCGCACGGCGGCTGCGGCGTCGGCGCGGGTCACGTTTGGCACGCCGTCCATCGTAGGCGCCCGCTTGTGCACGCTTTCACGAGGGTCCCGGTCCGCGGTGCGTGCCCTTACTCCCAGCGGAAGAACTTCCCGGCCGCCGCGAGTCCCACGACCGCCCAGGCGGCGAGGATCCCCAGGTCGCCCCAGGGCATCTGGGCCCCGTGCTGGAGGACGTCCCGCAGCCCGTCCGACAGGGCGGAGATCGGCAGCAGCCCCAGCACGTTCTGTGCCACGTCCGGGAACCTGTCCAGCGGCACGATCACTCCGCCGCCCACGAGCAGCAGCAGGAAGACCAGGTTGGCGGCGGCCAGTGTGGCCTCCGCCTTCAGCGTGCCCGCCATGAGCAGGCCGAGACCGGAGAAGGCGGCCGTGCCGAGGACCAGGAGCAGCAGTACGGCGAACGGGTCGCCGTGCGGCGACCAGCCCAGCGCGAAGGCGATCACCGTCAGCAGGATGATCTGGAGCACCTCGGTGACCAGGACGGACACCGTCTTCGCGGTCATCAGGGCCCAGCGCGGCAGCGGCGAGGCGGCCAGCCGCTTCAGCACCCCGTACCGGCGCTCGAAGCCGGTGCCGATGGCCTGCCCGGTGAACGCCGTCGACATCACGGCGAGCGCCAGGACGCCGGGCGTGAGGAAGTCGACGGCCTCCCCGGCGCCGGTGTCGATGATGTCCACGGAACTGAACAGCACCAGCAGCAGCGTCGGGATGACCACCGTCAGCAGCAGCTGTTCGCCGTTGCGCAGCAGCATCTTCGTCTCGAGCACGGCCTGTGCCGCGATCATGCGGCCGAGCGGCGCGGCACCGGGCCTCGGCGTGTAGGTGCCGGTGGTTGTCGTCGTCATCAGCGCAGTTCCTTGCCCGTGAGCTCCAGAAAGACGTCCTCCAGGGTGTGCCGCTCCACCGAGATCCGGTCCGGCATCACCCCGTGCTGGGCGCACCAGGAGGTCACCGTGGCGAGCAACTGCGGGTCGATCTTGCCGTTGACGCGGTAGGAGCCGGGGGTCAGCTCGGCGGCCGCGGAGTCCGCGGGAAGCGCCTTGAGCAGGGACGCGACGTCCAGTCCGGGCCGGCCGGAGAACCGCAGGGTGTTCTCGGCGCCGCCGCGGCACAGTTCCTCGGGCGAGCCCTGCGCGATGACCCGGCCGGCGTCGATGATGGCGACGTCGTCGGCCAGCTGCTCGGCCTCGTCCATGTGGTGGGTGGTGAGGATCACCGAGACGCCGTCGCCGCACAGGTCCCGTACGAGGTCCCAGGTGGCGCGGCGGGCCTGCGGGTCCAGGCCTGCGGTCGGCTCGTCCAGGAACACCAGCTCCGGGCGGCCTACCACGGCCATCGCGAGGGCGAGCCGCTGCTGCTGCCCGCCGGAGAGCCTGCGGTACGTCGTCCGGCCGCACGAGCCCAGCCCGAGCCGTTCGATCAACGCGTCGACGTCCAGCGGGTGGGCGTGCAGTTTCGCCACGTGGCGCAGCATCTCGTCCGCGCGGGCGCCGGAGTAGACGCCGCCGGACTGGAGCATCACGCCGATCCGGGGCCGCAGCTCGGAGCCCTGTCGCACCGGGTCGAGGCCCAGCACGCGCACCGTGCCGGAGTCCGGCCTGCGGTACCCCTCACAGGTCTCGACCGTGGTCGTCTTGCCCGCCCCGTTGGGGCCGAGCACGGCGGTGACACCCGCCCGGGCCGCCAGGTCGAGGCCGTCCACCGCGGTCTTCGTGCCGTACCGCTTCACCAGGGCCTGGACCTGGACCACGGGCTCGCTTCGCATGGGTCACGAGTCTAGGTAGGCGGACTCGGACTCCGGCGTGCGGGTGCGGGATCTCCTCCACAGGGGTGGGCGTGCGGCGCGGCCGTGGGCTGGTGGGTGCCGGCGCACGGCGCCGGCGTACGGCGCTCACACGGGCCTGTGCGCGGTCGCACCCCGGCGCTCGCAGTCGCTCGCGCCGTTACTCGCGGGGGCGGTGCAGCGGCAGCCACCGCTCCGCGTAGGCGACCGCGTCCGCCAGGGGAAACAGCCGGGTGGCGGCCGCGCCGACCCGCCCCTGTACGACGGGCCGGTCCCTCTCGAAGTCGTGCCCCAGCTCGTCGAAGCGGTCCGAGGTGATCGACACCTCGGTGACCCGCTCCCAGCCGACCGGTCCCGGCCGCCCCACCTCCACCAGCGGGGACGGAGTCCGGTACTCGGCGAGGTGGAAGGCCGTGCACGCCTCGTAGCCCGCGCCGAGCAGCAGGACCCGGGCGCCCAGCCGCTCCAGGACCGCCAGCGGACTGCGCTCGCCCAGCCGGCAGTCGGTCGCGTGCCCCGCGACCACCTCGGCGGCGCGGGGCCCGACGGCCGCGAAGGATGTCTGCGGGTGCGCGCTGCGCAGGGCGCCCGGCCAGGTGCGCACGGTCTCGGGGATCACCCCGACCCCGCGCGAGGGCGTGATCAGCGGGTCGTAGGCGGGCATCGCGGCGCGGACGGTGTCCCACCACTCCTCGGGCACCGGCGGGCTCTTCCACAGGGCCGGGTCCGAGAGGTCGCCGGTCTGGGCGGGGACCACCAGGGTGCCGTCCGGGCCGAGGGCGTCGAGCAGTCCCTGGACGACCGCGACGGGACCTCCGCAGACCCAGCCGAGGGAGCTGAGGGAGGAATGCACGAGGAGGGTGTCGTCGGTCCGCACGCCCAGCTCGCGCAGCCCGGCGGCGACCGTGCCGCGGGTGACGAGTGGGCCGGTGGGAGGGGGTGTGGGCATGCCGGGGAGTGTCCCGCAGGCCGGTCCGGGACGCCACCGGATCGATCGATCAAAGATCGTTTCCGCAGGTCAGATTAGGTATACCTAAGTGACGCAGGGCACCGCCCGAAGATCCGGACGCGGCTTGCCCGCCTCGGAGGAATTACGCAACAATGGCGTTGTGAAAAACGTTGGCGAGGCTCCGCAGGAGGAACTCGCGACCGGTGAGCGGTCCACCCGCAACCGCGTCGCGCGCTCCATCCTGGACCACGGGCCGTCGACCGTCGCCGAGCTCGCCGGACGCCTGGGACTCACCCAGGCCGCCGTCCGGCGCCACCTCGACGCGCTGGTCGCCGACGACGTGGTCGAAGCCCGTGAACAGCGGGTCTACGGCACGCGCACGCGCGGACGGCCGGCCAAGGTCTTCGCGCTCACCGACTGCGGCCGGGACGCCTTCGACCAGTCGTACGACAAGCTGGCCGCGGACGCCCTGCGCTGGATCGCCGAGCAGGAGGGCGGGGAGCAGGCGATCGCCGCCTTCGCCCGGGCCCGGATCGCCGGGCAGGCGGGCGCGTACCGCAAGGCGGTCGAGTCCGCCGCCCTGGACAAGCGCACGGAAGCACTGGCCAAGGCCCTCAGCGCGGACGGGTACGCTGCTACCGCGCGGAGCGCACCCCACCCCCAGCAGGGCGAGCAGCTGTGCCAGCACCACTGCCCGGTCGCCCACGTCGCAGAGCAGTTTCCGCAGCTGTGCGAGGCGGAGACGGAATTTTTCGCCGAGCTGCTCGGTACTCATGTACAGCGGCTCGCGACCATCGCGCACGGCGACGGGGTCTGCACCACGTTCATTCCGAAGACTTCGCACGCGCCGCCCACGGCGCACGCGCCCACGAACACCGCTAACGCATCTGCAAGCACGGCCGGGAGGAACCCCGCATGACTCTCCCCACGGAGACTGCTCACCCTGAGCTCGAGGGCCTGGGCAAGTACGAATACGGCTGGGCCGACTCCGACACGGCCGGCGCCTCTGCCAAGCGCGGCATCAACGAGGACGTCGTCCGCGACATCTCCGCGAAGAAGAACGAGCCGGAGTGGATGACCAAGCTCCGCCTCAAGGGCCTGCGCCTCTTCGAGAAGAAGCCCATGCCGAACTGGGGCTCGGACCTGTCGGGCATCGACTTCGACAACATCAAGTACTTCGTGCGCTCCACGGAGAAGCAGGCGGAGTCCTGGGAGGACCTGCCCGAGGACATCAAGAACACGTACGACAAGCTCGGCATCCCCGAGGCGGAGAAGCAGCGCCTCGTCGCCGGTGTCGCCGCGCAGTACGAGTCCGAGGTCGTCTACCACCAGATCCGCGAGGACCTGGAGGAGCAGGGCGTCATCTTCCTGGACACCGACACGGCCCTGAAGGAGCACCCGGAGCTCTTCAAGGAGTACTTCGGGACCGTCATCCCCGTCGGTGACAACAAGTTCGCCTCGCTGAACAGCGCGGTGTGGTCCGGCGGCTCCTTCATCTACGTGCCGAAGGGCGTGCACGTCGAGATCCCGCTCCAGGCCTACTTCCGTATCAACACGGAGAACATGGGTCAGTTCGAGCGGACCCTGATCATCGTCGACGAGGGTGCCTACGTGCACTACGTCGAGGGCTGCACCGCCCCGATCTACAAGTCGGACTCGCTGCACTCCGCGGTCGTCGAGATCATCGTCAAGAAGAACGCCCGCTGCCGCTACACGACCATCCAGAACTGGTCGAACAACGTCTACAACCTGGTCACCAAGCGCGCCGTGGCGTACGAGGGCGCGACCATGGAGTGGATCGACGGCAACATCGGCTCCAAGGTGACGATGAAGTACCCGGCCGTCTACCTGATGGGCGAGCACGCCAAGGGCGAGACCCTGTCCATCGCCTTCGCGGGCGAGGGCCAGCACCAGGACGCCGGCTCCAAGATGGTCCACATGGCGCCGAACACCTCCTCCAACATCGTCTCGAAGTCCGTGGCGCGCGGCGGCGGCCGCACCTCCTACCGCGGTCTCGTCGAGATCGGCGAGGGCGCCCACGGCTCCAAGTCGAACGTGCTGTGCGACGCGCTGCTCGTCGACACCATCTCCCGCTCCGACACGTACCCGTACGTCGACGTCCGCGAGGACGACGTGTCCATGGGCCACGAGGCGACCGTCTCCAAGGTCTCCGAGGACCAGCTCTTCTACCTGATGAGCCGCGGTCTGAGCGAGTTCGAGGCGATGGCGATGATCGTGCGCGGCTTCGTCGAGCCGATCGCCAAGGAGCTGCCGATGGAGTACGCCCTCGAGCTCAACCGGCTGATCGAGCTGCAGATGGAAGGCGCGGTCGGTTAAGACCCGCCCCCGTAGCAGTCGCCAGATTTCTGACGTAGGAAGAGAGCAGACCGACAGCCATGGCTGAGGCTCAGAACATCCCCGTGGGGTCCACCACCGCGGGCCAGATCGCGGTGGCCGCCGAGTCGACCGTCGCCACGCGCATGAGCGCACCCGCGTCCTTCGACGTGGCGGACTTCCCGGTCCCCCACGGCCGTGAGGAGGAGTGGCGGTTCACGCCGCTGGAGCGGCTGCGCGGGCTGCACGACGGCACCGCGGTCGCCACCGGCGACGGCGTGAAGGTCGACATCGACGCCCCCGAGGGCGTCGTCGTCGAGGCCGTCGGCCGCGACGACGCGCGCATCGGCCGGGCCGGCACCCCCGTGGACCGCGTCGCCGCTCAGGCCTACTCGGCGTTCGAGAAGGCCGGCGTGATCACCGTCCCCAAGGAGACGGTCCTCACCGAGCCGATCCGCATCGCCGTGCACGGCGAGGGCGGCACCGCCTACGCCCACCAGGTCGTCGAGCTGGGTGCCTTCGCCGAGGCCGTGGTCGTCATCGACCACACCGGTGACGCGGTCCTCGCCGCGAACGTCGACTACGTGCTGGGCGACGGTGCGAAGCTGACCGTCGTCTCGGTCCAGGACTGGGACGACAAGGCGGTGCACGTCGGCCAGCACAACGCGCTGATCGGCCGGGACGCCACGTTCAAGTCCTTCGTGGTCACCTTCGGCGGCGACCTGGTCCGGCTGCACCCGCGCGTCGCCTACGCCGGCCCCGGCGGCGAGGCCGAGCTGTTCGGCCTGTACTTCACCGACGCCGGCCAGCACCAGGAGCACCGCCTCCTGGTCGACCACAACGTCCCGCACTGCAAGTCCAACGTCGTCTACAAGGGCGCGCTGCAGGGCGACGACGCGCACGCGGTCTGGATCGGCGACGTGCTCATCGAGGCCGCGGCCGAGGGCACCGACACCTACGAGATGAACCGCAACCTCGTCCTCACGGACGGCGCCCGGGTCGACTCGGTGCCGAACCTGGAGATCGAGACCGGCGAGATCGTCGGCGCCGGTCACGCCTCGGCCACCGGCCGCTTCGACGACGAGCAGCTCTTCTACCTGATGGCACGCGGCATCCCCGAGATCGACGCCCGCCGCCTGGTGGTCCGCGGCTTCTTCGCCGAGCTGGTCCAGCAGATCGGTGTCCCGGACATCGAGGAGCGTCTGCTCGCCAAGATCGACGAGGAGCTGGAGGCGTCGGTCGCATGACCTTCGTACGCGTCTGTGGAGCGGACGAGCTGGAGGAGGACACCCCCAAGCGGGTGGAACTCGACGGCACCCCGGTCTCCGTCGTGCGCACCGAGGGCGAGATCTTCGCGATCCACGACATCTGCTCGCACGCGAACGTCTCGCTCGCCGAGGGCGAGGTCGACGACTGCCACATCGAGTGCTGGCTGCACGGCTCGCGCTTCGACCTCCGCTCGGGCAAGCCCGACAGTCTTCCGGCGACGCGCCCCGTCCCCGTATACCCCGTAAAGATCGAAGGGGACGACGTGCTCGTCTCCCTCACCCAGGAGTCCTGAGGCACCCATGGCAACGCTTGAAATCCGAGACCTGCACGTCACCGTCGAGGCCGACAACGCCACGAAGGAGATCCTCAAGGGCGTCGACCTCACCGTGAAGCAGGGCGAGACGCACGCCATCATGGGCCCCAACGGCTCCGGCAAGTCGACCCTCGCCTACTCCCTCGCGGGTCACCCCAAGTACACGATCACCGGCGGCACCGTCACCCTCGACGGTGAGGACGTCCTGGAGATGTCCGTCGACGAGCGCGCCCGCGCCGGCCTCTTCCTGGCCATGCAGTACCCGGTCGAGGTCCCCGGCGTCTCGGTCTCCAACTTCCTGCGCACCTCCGCCACCGCCGTCCGCGGCGAGGCCCCCAAGCTGCGCACCTGGGTGAAGGAGGTCAAGGAGGCCATGGAGCGCCTCAACATGGACCCCGCCTTCGCCGAGCGCAACGTCAACGAGGGCTTCTCCGGCGGTGAGAAGAAGCGCCACGAGATCCTCCAGCTGGAGCTGCTCAAGCCGAAGGTCGCCATCCTCGACGAGACCGACTCCGGCCTCGACGTCGACGCCCTGCGCGTCGTCTCCGAGGGTGTCAACCGCGTCCGCGAGACCGGCGAGGTCGGCACCCTGCTGATCACCCACTACACGCGCATCCTGCGTTACATCAAGCCCGATCACGTCCACGTCTTCGCGAACGGCCGCATCGCCGAGTCGGGCGGCGCCGAGCTGGCCGACAAGCTGGAGGCCGAGGGCTACGAGGCATACACGAAGGGTGGCGCATCCGAGTGACACAGCTGCCGGGCCTCCTCACCGTGCCTAATCTTCTGGGCGAGGCGATCCGCAAGGACTTCCCCATCCTGGACCGTCAGGTCCACGACGGACGGAAGCTCGTCTACCTCGACAACGCCGCGACCTCGCAGACCCCCCGCCAGGTCATCGACGTGCTCAACGAGTACTACGAGCAGCACAACGCCAACGTCCACCGTGGCGTGCACGTCCTCGCCGAGGAGGCCACGGAGCTGTACGAGGGCGCGCGCGACAAGGTCGCGGAGTTCATCAACGCGCCCTCCCGCGACGAGGTGATCTTCACCAAGAACGCCTCGGAGTCGCTCAACCTCGTCGCGAACATGCTGGGCTGGGCCGACGAGCCCTACCGCGTGGACCACGAGACCGAGATCGTCATCACGGAGATGGAGCACCACTCCAACATCGTGCCGTGGCAGCTGCTGGCGCAGCGCACCGGCGCGAAGCTCCGCTGGTTCGGCCTCACGGACGACGGCCGCCTCGACCTGTCCAACATCGACGAGGTCATCACGGAGAAGACGAAGATCGTCTCCTTCGTGCTGGTCTCCAACATCCTGGGCACCCAGAACCCGGTCGAGGCGATCGTGCGCCGCGCGCAGGAGGTCGGCGCACTCGTGTGTGTCGACGCCTCCCAGGCCGTCCCGCACATGCCGATGGACGTACAGGCCCTCCAGGCCGACTTCGTGGCCTTCACCGGCCACAAGATGTGCGGCCCGACGGGTATCGGCGTCCTGTGGGGCCGCCAGGAACTGCTGGAGGACCTCCCGCCCTTCCTCGGCGGCGGCGAGATGATCGAGACGGTCTCGATGCACTCCTCCACGTATGCCCCGGCTCCCCACAAGTTCGAGGCGGGCACGCCCCCGATCGCGCAGGCGGTGGGCCTGGGCGCGGCGATCGACTACCTCAACTCGATCGGCATGGACAAGATCCACGCTCACGAGCAGGCGTTGACCGAGTACGCGGTGAAGCGGCTGCTGGACGTCCCCGACCTGCGCATCATCGGCCCGACGACGGCCGAGGAGCGCGGTGCGGCGATCAGCTTCACGCTCGGCGACATCCACCCGCACGACGTGGGCCAGGTACTCGACGAGCAGGGCATCGCGGTCCGGGTCGGCCACCACTGCGCCCGCCCCGTCTGCCTCCGCTACGGAATTCCTGCGACCACGCGAGCGTCGTTCTATCTGTACTCCACGCCGGCCGAGATCGACGCACTGGTCGACGGCCTGGAGCACGTACGGAACTTCTTCGGCTGACGGGACGAGCGAAGAGCATGAAGCTGGACTCCATGTACCAGGAAGTCATCCTGGACCACTACAAGAACCCGCACGGGCGTGGTCTGAGGGATGGCGACGCCGAGGTGCACCACGTCAACCCGACGTGCGGTGACGAGATCACGCTGCGCGTGAAGTACGACGGCACGACCATCAGCGACGTCAGCTACGAGGGCCAGGGCTGCTCCATCAGCCAGGCGAGCGCCTCCGTGCTGAACGACCTGCTGGTCGGCAAGGACCTCGCCCAGGCGCAGAGGATCCAGGAGACCTTCCTGGAGCTGATGCAGTCCAAGGGCCGGATCGAGCCGGACGACGCGATGGAGGAGGTCCTGGAGGACGCGGTCGCGTTCGCCGGGGTCTCGAAGTACCCGGCCCGGGTCAAGTGCGCCCTGCTGAGCTGGATGGCATGGAAGGACGCGACGGCCCAGGCACTGGACGGCGCCGACGCCGAGAAGGAGACGACGGCATGAGCGAGACCGTGGAAATGAAGCCGGCCTCCGAGGAGGAGGTCCGCGAGGCCCTGCTGGACGTCGTGGACCCCGAGCTGGGCATCGACGTCGTCAACCTGGGCCTGATCTACGGCGTCCACATCGACGACGCGAACATCGCGACCATCGACATGACCCTGACGTCGGCGGCCTGTCCGCTGACGGACGTGATCGAGGACCAGGCCAAGTCCGCCACGGACGGCCTCGTCAGCGAGCTGCGCATCAACTGGGTCTGGATGCCGCCGTGGGGCCCGGACAAGATCACGGACGACGGCCGCGAGCAGCTGCGCGCGCTGGGGTTCAACGTCTGAGCACGCCCGCACCGCTTCACGAAACGGCGACGCCCACCGGGCGTCGCCGTTCTCGTTTCCGTTTCCGTGTGCGCACCCACCCCCGTTATGTACGCTCGTACACATGGGATATCTGCTCCTGGCCGGAGCCATCGCCGCCGAGGTCGCCGGCACCACCGCCATGAAGTACAGCGAGGGCTTCAGCAGGCTGGTCCCCTCGCTGCTGACGGCCCTCGCCTACGTGCTCTCCTTCGCGCTGCTCGCCCAGACCCTGAAGGTCCTCGCCGTCGGCACCGCGTACGCCATCTGGGCCGGCGTGGGCACCGCCGCCATCGCCGCGATCGGGGTGGCGTTCATGGGCGAGGGGATGACCGCCACGAAGGCCGCCGGGATCGCGCTGATCATCATCGGTGTGGTCGTACTGAACCTGGGCGGCGCGCACTGATGTCCCGGCGCTACGACCCCGAGCGACGCGGGCGCATCATCGACGCGGCCATCCGGGTCGTCGGACTGAAGGGCATCGCCGGTCTCACCCACCGCGCCGTCGCCGCCGAGGCGGACGTCCCCCTCGGCTCGACGACGTACCACTTCGCGACCCTGGACGAACTCCTGGTCGCCGCCCTGCGCCAGGCCAACGAGGGCTTCGCCGAGGTCGTCGCCGCGCACCCGGCACTGTCCGACCCCGAGGCCGACCTGCCCGGCGAACTCGCCCGCCTCCTCGGCGAATGGCTGGGCGGCGACCGCAGCGGCGTCGAGCTGGAGTACGAGCTGTACCTGGCAGCCCTGCGCCGCCCCGCCCTGCGCCCGGTCGCCGCCGAGTGGGCCGAGGGCGTGGCCGCTCTGCTCGCGCGCCGCACGGACCCGGTGACGGCCCGGGCACTGGTCGCCCTGCTGGACGGGATCTGCCTCCAGGTGCTGCTGACGGGGACGCCGTACGACGAGGGGTACGCGCGGGAGATGCTGGCGCGGATGCTTGCCCCCGGCCGGTGACCGGGGCGAACGCCGTACGAGCGGAACGGCGGCCCGCTGCCGCCCGGCACCCGAGACGGCCGAGGGGCCGACTCGCTTCCACGGGCGACGGCCGGTTAGGTTGCCCTCATGACCGACACGACTGCTCCCCGCACCACCGGCGCCGTGGCCGCCGGGCTCGCCACGATCGCCGCCGACGGCACCGTTCTCGACACCTGGTTCCCGGCTCCCGTGCTCTCCGCTGAGCCCGGGCCCTCCGGCACCGAACGGCTCACCGCCGAACAGGCCGCCGAACTCCTCGGCGGCGGCGCGACCGCGGCGGTCGGTCCGGACACCCGGCGCGGCGTCGAGGTGGTCGCGGTCCGCACGGTCATCGCCTCGCTGGACGAGAAGCCGGTCGACACGCACGACGTCTACCTGCGCCTGCACCTGCTCTCCCACCGCCTGGTCAAGCCGCACGGCCAGAACCTCGACGGCATCTTCGCCCACCTCGCCAACGTCGCCTGGACCTCGCTGGGCCCGGTCGCCGTCGACGACGTCGAGAAGGTCCGCCTCAACGCCCGCGCCGAGGGCCTGCACCTCCAGGTGACCTCGATCGACAAGTTCCCGCGCATGACGGACTACGTCGCCCCCAAGGGCGTTCGCCTCGCCGACGCCGACCGCGTCCGCCTCGGCGCGCACCTGGCCGAGGGCACCACCGTCATGCACGAGGGCTTCGTCAACTTCAACGCGGGCACGCTCGGCACGTCGATGGTCGAGGGCCGCATCTCCGCCGGCGTCGTCGTCGGCGACGGCTCCGACATCGGCGGCGGCGCCTCCACCATGGGCACCCTCTCCGGCGGCGGCAACGTGCGTATCACCATCGGCGAGCGCTGCCTGGTCGGCGCCGAGGCGGGCGTGGGTATCGCGCTCGGCGACGAGTGCGTGGTCGAGGCCGGCCTGTACGTCACCGCCGGCACCCGCGTGACGATGCCCGACGGGCAGATCGTCAAGGCCCGCGAGCTCTCCGGCGCCTCCAACATCCTCTTCCGCCGCAACTCGGTCACGGGCACGGTCGAGGCCCGCCCGAACAACGCGGTGTGGGGCGGCCTGAACGACGTCCTGCACAGCCACAACTGATCATCGGCGGCCGTGACCTGCGGCCACCCTATCGATCAACGTCCTGACCTGCTGCAGAGCTGTCGGCAGTTGTCGGTGTTGGTCATCGTTGAGCGCCCTTCCACGGCCCGAGGACGGCCCGGGAGGGCGCTCCCGTATCAGCTGACTCGCCGTGATCGCTGTATCGAAAGTGTCAGCGAGGAGGCTTGCGGCTACCGACTTCCTACGAAGAGGCCACGCAGCGTTGGCCGTGGGGTCTACTATCTGCACATCACACGGAGGTGGCATATGCCTAGGCATCAGTTCGCGTTGTACGAGATTCGGGTACGCAAGATCCAGGAGCCGAAATCGTATCGCCAGGTGTATAGCTTCAATCCGCGAAAGGATGATCTCTTCGACACCTATACCAAGTTCCTTGTGGATGGAATAGGGACGAAGGGTGCGACCGTCGAGCGGTCTGAGCGTTACGCGCGGCTGCACTCGATGGAGGAATCTCGGCGTACCCTCTGGTTTACTGTTGAATCCGGTAGGTACGGCACTCGGGGGAAGGTCGTTGATACCGGCACAGGGGACGATGCGTATGAAATACAGGATGATGACGCGGCAGCCTATCCGCTGAGGCAAGCGCTATTCGTCCCGACGGTGGGGGACTTTGCGCTTTGGGTCACGGAAGTAATCGGACACACGAGTGCAATCGGTGCACTCGGCCCGATGTTCCGCGACTGGTTCAAGGAGCGCTATGACTCCGAAAGGCTTTCGATCGATATCAACTACTTCCAAGACACAAACGCCTGGACGAAGTTCATAGAGGAATCCTCTCTGCAGGAGATCACTTACATCACGCGAGAGCGTGATGGGGACGACCGGAGTGTGGGCACGCGCGTTCAGGAGCACCGAATTAAAGCCGCTCGGCGTCTGCGGCTGCCCCGAGACTGGATCATGCGTGCGATCGAGAAGAGACTGCCGCCGGACTCTGTCTTCTCTGTGAGCGGGCTCCCTGAAGCTGACGAGGTGCGCCTCCAGATCGAACGCGGCGGCAGGTCCCGTACGATCGTCGTCGACCGGGACTGGCCGCGCTTCAACTATGCACTT
Source organism: Streptomyces sp. NPDC017890 (assembly GCF_044328675.1). Lineage (NCBI taxonomy): Bacteria > Bacillati > Actinomycetota > Actinomycetes > Kitasatosporales > Streptomycetaceae > Streptomyces > Streptomyces sp. NPDC017890. The sequence goes on along the minus strand of NZ_JBIRHU010000011.1, from coordinate 13,002 downwards.
GAGGGGCCCCGTAACGGCCCTCCCGGAGACGAAGTGTTCCGGCGCGAGGTGTTGTCAGAGGTAGGTGCTTCACTGGAGTACCTGGGCGCGGACCGGGGTGCCTGGATGATCTAGTCGACGTCGCATGAGGGGGCCGCTGTGAGTGGTAAGTGGGATGTTCGAGACATCGCGGCGGCCAACTTTCACACGTACGTGGATGCCGGCGGTAAGCGTAGGGTAGGCGATGTCATCGTTTTCGTCGGTATTCCGCTCTCGCTCGGCCTGGCTTGTGGGTTGCTAAGGCATTTTGATCATCTGCACATCTTGGACGTCTCTAAGCTCATCGGCGGAGTTGGAGTGTTTACAGGCCTGCTTTTCGGGCTCTTGACGAACGTCTTCACTCTAAGCTTGCGTGTTCGACGAGATGAAGGCTTGAACCCGGATCACGTAATCATTCGTGATGTACGTGAACTCTTTGCGAATTTGAGCTGGGCCGTTTTGGTTGGTCTTCTGCTTGTCGTGCTCCTCGTCGTGGTGACTGCAACACACGACCCCAAAAAATCGATCGGGGCTGTGTGGACCGGGCTCTTGGTGGCCACCTTCTCGCACCTTATTCTGTCGCTCCTTATGAGCCTTAAGCGCCTATGGTTTGCGCACCAAAATGTCTCCAACCTGCCACCTAAAATCGCATCGTAGGTCGGCGGAGCGGCTTTGGGCTGGAGCTGCTTTGGGGCGAGTGATCATGGCCCCGTAAGCTTCAGGCGAGTCGGGCAGTCTGTGGACCTGCCCGTTGAAGCACGACGTTGGGGCCATGATCTTAGAGGCTCGCCCCAAAGTGGCTGCCTAAAGCCGTGGAGCCGACCGCCCCAGCCACAGAGGGTGTCTCCCCCACTTCATGCCCGCAGCCGTCGAGCGCGCCGCCGGGCGCGGCCAGCCGGGGCGAAGACAGGAGGCAGGCCGCGCCGCAGAGGCGGCGCGCGCCCGCGCCGTGCGCGGGCCTTGATGAACGTAGGGAAAGTTCTACCGCGTCCATGATCCGGAACGGACACTCCCGGGCTGTCGGCTGCGTGCCCGTCTCGGCTACCGTGCGACCTATGCCCTCTGGATTGGACACGCCCCAAGGCGCTGCCGAACTGGCCGAGTCGCTGTTGCCCCCGCTCGGGAACCGCTGGCTGCACACTCAGGCCGTCGCGGCGCGTGCCCAGGAGGCATCCGCGGCTGTGCCCGAGGAGGATCGCGAACTGCTCGTGGCTGCCGCCTGGCTCCATGACCTCGGCTATGCGCCCGAGCTTCGGGAGACGGGCTTCCACCCGATCGATGGGGCACGGCATCTTCAATCGCTCGGGGCGCCGGCACGGCTCGTGTGCCTGGTTGCTCACCACTCCGGGGCTGTCTACGAGGCCGAACAGCGCGGGCTTACTGCGGAGCTGGACGCCTACGAGCGGGAAGACTCGCCGGTCCTGGATGCCCTGATCTACGCGGACATGACGACCGGTCCGGCCGGGCAGTCCTTCGACTTCGATCGCCGCATTGACGAGATCCTGGAGCGGTACGCGGAGGGCAGCGAGGTGCACAGCGCGATCAGCAAGGCGCGTCCGTACCTCGGGGCCGCCGTCGAGCGGACGCGCGCTCGTCTCGCTGGTTAGCCGATGTGGGGAGCGGTCTCGTCGGACAGGCCGTGATCGATCCGCATCCGCATCGACGGGTGGATGTTCAGGCTGTCGAGTCGGCTAGGGTCCACGAACGCCACTTCCTTGCTCTCGCTGCTCGTGCGCAGCTCGCCGCCGACGATGCGGGCCCGGAAGCAGATGGAGAACTGCTGGCGGACCTCGCCGTCGTCGTACGCCATGACGTGAGCGGGGTTGGTGTAGATGCCGACCAGGCTCGTCACCTCGACGTCGAAGCCGGTCTCTTCCCTCGTCTCCCGTACGGCTGCGTCGGGGGCTGACTCGCCCACGTCGACTCCGCCGCCGGGCAGGGCCCAGAGGTTGTTATCGGTCTTGTGGATGAGCAGGACTTCCCCGGCCTCGTTGACCGCCACCGCGGTTACTGACGGGACGATGCTGTTCGCCTTCGGGGCGTCCGGGTCGTTGAAGTAGTCGATGCGGGCCATGGGTCAAGCCTCGCACGTCCGGGGGCTGGTGGCGGTTGTGCCGGCACACCCCTACGCGGGACCTCCGCGCTCCCAGGCGTAGTCGAAGCTGCGCATGTAGTGCCGGAACGTCCGGGCTCCCGGGATGTAGCGGAAGTGCAGGACCGGGTTCTGTCCGGCCGGTGCTCCGAGGACGTGCGGGTTCACCAACACGTCGTCGTCGAAGCGGTAGATCGAGTTGTAGAGGATCGTGTCGTGCAAGCGGACCTCGACGCCGGGAGTTGTCATCGCCGGTTCGAGGTAGCGACGTGTGATGCGGGCGCGTGCGGCCAGGTCGCCGCCGATGCCCTCCTCCTCGCCGCGCTGGCGGACCATTTCGGAGTCGGGGTCTCCCAGGAGGATCCGGATCTGTGCTCCGGCCTTGGCCTTCTCCGCCAACTGGTCCGGCAGGTCCGGGTGGCTGTCGAAGAGGAACAGTCCCGCGTACACGAGGACGTCTACCTGGTCCTTCGCCTTCTCGATCAGCGACGACCACAGGGCGGTTGGCACGGCTCCCCGGTGCGGGTAGTACGTGATCAGTTCTGACGTGCTCGCGGTCTCCGCCTGCTTCTGCACGCTGGGCCAGATGTAGACCTCATCGACGCCGAGGAAGCTCGCGGCCTTCCAGCGGTGGCCCCGGTGCGGCGTGCGATCCGTCGTGATCCACCGTTCCACGCTCTTGGGGTCCACTCCGACGTGCTGAGCCACGGACTGGATCGTCTCGCCCTTTGCTGAAATCGCCGCGCGCAGACGCTCGTTCGCCATGACGTGTCCTCTCCTGGGACGCCGTAGGGACGTTTTGACGATAGCTCAGACGTCCCTAAACGTCCATACGGACCGTGATGCGTCCACTACCTCTCGCGGTCTCCTGATCTCACCGCGCCGCATTGCGGCTCATACGAGAACAGGAGAACAGACGATGCGTCAGATCCCCGTCGAGACCTCCACCGCCACCGTGATGGTGGCCCAGGCCCCCGAGCCGAAGATCCGAGACCGCCGTACCGGTGAGATCGCCACCGACGCCGAGACCGGCGCGACCCTGATGACCGTGAACGTGATGTTCGCCCTCAACGGCGACGTCGAGATCCTGAACGTCACCGTGCCGGAGACCGGCGTCTCCGGTGAGCTGGCCATGGGCACCCCGGTCGCGCTCACGGGGCTGATCGCCCGGCCGTGGGAGAACGAGTTCAACGGCCAGAAGCGGCACGGCATCGCCTTCCGCGCGGTCGCCGTCACCTCGCTCGCCGCCGACACGTCGAAGTCGAAGGCGGCCTGACCGTGACGTCGCTCATCGTCCTTCTGGCGCTGGTCGCCGCCGCTGCGGGGCTCCTGCGGTGGCGGCGCCCCGCCTGGTTCTGGCTGACCTTCGGGGTCACCTTCGCGGCCCTCCGGGTCCTGGTCCGGTACGGCTCGGTCATGGACGCCTGCGGCCTGACGGTTCCCGCCGCCCGCTGGCGCCTCGGCCTGGCCCGGATGACCAACCGGCCCGTCCCCGGCCCTCGGGCCCCGCGCATCCTCCGGGTGCGGCCAACCCGAACCGGCCTGGTGCTCCGGCTCAAGCTCCGGCCCGGTCAGGACGCCTTCGACGTGACCGCGTCGTGCGACCGGCTCCGGCACTCGTTCGCCATGTACGGCGTCACCTCTCGTGAGCTGCGCTCCGGCGTGGTCGAAGTGCGCATGACCGGCTATGACGTGCTCAAGCGGGTGCAGATGCCCGCCCTCACCGACACCCGTCCGATGCGTGTCCCGGTGGCCCTGCGCGAGGACGGCTCCGTCCACTTCCGCGACTACCGCACGGTTCCGCACGCGCTGACCCTCGGTGCCACGGAGTCCGGCAAGTCGGTCTATCAGCGCAACCTCGTAGCGTCGCTGGCTTCACAGCGGGTCGCCCTCGTCGGCATCGACTGCAAGCAGGGCGTAGAGCTGTTCCCGCTGGCGCGCCGCTTCTCCGCGCTCGCCGACAACCCCGACTCCGCCGCCGAACTCCTCGAAGCGCTCGTGTCCCACATGGAGGACGTCTACCAGCTCATCCGTGCCGAGCAGCGCATCACCGCTGACGTGCCGGACGCCGAGATCGCCGCCGACATCTGGGACCTGCGCGAGGACCTGCGCCCGATACCCATCGTGGTCCTGGTCGACGAGGTGGCCGAACTCGCCCTCTTCGCGACCAAGGACGAGGAGAAGCGGCGGGACCGGATCATCACCGCGCTCGCCCGTCTCGCCCAGCTCGGCCGCGCGGCCGGCATCTATCTGGAGATCTGCGGACAGCGGTTCGGCTCCGAACTCGGCAAGGGCATCACGATGCTCCGTGCCCAGCTCACCGGCCGTACGGCACACCGCGTCAACGACGAGTCCAGCGCCAACATGGCCTTCGGCGACATTGCGCCGGATGCCGTGCTGGCCGCGATCCAGATCCCCACGGACACGCCGGGCATCGCCGTCACGGGTGACTCCACGGGCGGCTGGGCCCGGATCCGTGCCCCGCACACCTCGCTGCGGCAGGCCGTGAACATCTGCAACCGGCACGCCGACCTGACCCCGGACGTCCCCGCTCTGGCTCCCTTCCGGCCCGCGCTCGGCGCTCCTGCTCCGGCCCTGGTGCCCGCCGTCGAGTCCGCTCCGGCTGCGGCCTGAGACCGCCCTCTCCCTGGCCTGACCCTCGCGAAGGAGGTGACGACATGACCCGCTCGATTCGCCCGGACGCCGTTCTCGTTCAGGCCGTGATCGCCGGAGCCTTGTCCTTCGCCCACCTGCACGACCTCGCCGCCGCTGCCGGGCAGACCGGCTGGAAGGCATGGGCCTACCCGGTCAGCGTCGACCTGCTGTTGGTCGCCGCCTGGCGACGGCTGCGCAACGACGGGCCGTCCCGGCTGGCCTGGTGCTGGTTCCTGATCGCCCTGGTGGCCTCGCTCGGCGCGAACGTCGCCACGGCCGGGTTCCTCGACCTGGAGAACCCGCCCGCTCTCCTCCGGCTCGGCGTCGCCGGGTGGCCTGCCCTCGCCTTCCTCGGCGGCACGCTGCTGGCTCACGCTCCCAACTCCGGCAACGAAGAGGGGGCGCCGGTGCCGTCGCAGACCACCGCAGGCCCTGTCTCCGCGCCGAGCCCGGAGCCTGCTCCCGCGGCTGAGCCTGAACCGGTCGCCGCTGAGGACGTGCCGGCACTACCGGTCGCTGACCCTGCCCCCGTGATGCCGGTCCCCGCCGCGCTGGTCGACCACGCTCGCAAGGTCGCCGCCGACCACGAACACCGCACCGGCGCCCGGATCGACACCGACACCCTGCGCGCGCGTCTCGGCGTCCCGCCGCACATGGCCGATGCCATCGCTGCCCAACTCGCCTGACCGACCTGGAAGGGAGACACGCCGATGACCCGTGACCCCGCCGACCTGACCGTCGCCGACTACCTCGACGGCGCACGCGAGATGACCGTCGCCAACCGGCCTTACCTCGCCCACCTGCTCGCCGAGGAAGCTGCCCAGCGCACCACCGACCCTGCCACGGCCGCCGGAATCCGCGCCTCGTTCCCCAACCCGACCACGACCCGAACGGAGACCGACTGACATGCCTGCCCGCGACTTCTTCCACTCCGTGATGCGGATCGGACCGGTGCAGATCGGCACCCACCGTGACCGTCACGGCCAGACCAAGTACGCCGCCGTGTGCAGCTCGGACGGCTGCGGCTGGTCCGCCGACTACACCAGCCAGTCCGCCGCACAGCTCGCCGCCCGCACCCACCGCTGCAAGGTCCGCTAGGAGGCCATCGTCATGGACGTCCCGCTTTGGTTCGCCCTGCTGATCGTCGGAGTCCTCGGCGTCAAGCTCATCCGCCCGCCCTGGTGGCTGATCGGCGTGCTCCTGCTCGGTGGGTTCCTCCTCGCCGACAGCGTTTTCGCCCCCGCCGTCGACGGCTTCGTCAAGTAGTCCACCTCGAAGGGAGAACACCCATGCTGCGTCCCAAGGTCCCGACCAATCCCGCACCGACCGGCTTCGTCTCCTCGCCCGCCGTCATCGAGCCGACCGCCGTCGTCCCGAGCGTCCAGGCCCCGCCGCCCGTCATGGCGGCTCCGGCGCCCGCTCGTCCCACGGTCCAGCTCACGCCCGGCTCCGTGCTCGCTCTCGTCGGTGGCGGTACCGCCGTGGTCCTCGTCGTCGGCGCCGTCCTCGTCTCGATGCTACTCGCGGTCGCCATCACCGGCGTTTCGGTCGCCGTGTGCGCCGTCGTCCTGCGCTCGCTGCTCGCCTCCGAGTCCAAACGGCGCTGAGCGGCCCCCGGAGCGGCCTCAACCGCCAAGTCTTGTCCGCTCCGGGCGCCCTCCCTGTCCGATCTCTCAACCGGAAGGAACCTCCATCATGACCGGCTCCGCCACGGCCACCGCCACATCCCCGCGGATCTGCCCGAACTGCGACGGCTTCGCCACCGCCGCCGTATCCTCCGGCGACCGCGACGCCTCCGGGCAACTGCCCACGTTCGCCGTCGACTGCCCGGCCTGCCACGGTGCCGGCACACTGCCCGCCTCCGTCGCCCAGCTCGCCGGGGGTCGCGCATGACCAACCCCGCGACCTTCGCGGGCCTGGACCCGGTCACCCTCTCCGACACGCTGAGGGTGGCCGGGTCTCCGGGCTTCGACCGCTGGCAGGACCAGGTCCGCCGCACCGGTGGCTGCGCCGATCCGGTCCACCTGTCGGGCTGGGTCATTCACAAGGACAAGACGACCGGCGAGACCCTGCACCACTACTCCACCGAGCATGAGCCGGGCGGACGCCTCCGAGTCGCCTGCGGCAACCGCCGTGCTTCTCGCTGCCCGTCCTGCGCCTGGACCTACGCGGGCGACACCTACCGTCTGATCCGCGCCGGGCTCGCCGGAGACGGGGACAAGGAGATACCTGCCACGGTCCGGAATCACCCCCGCGTCTTCGCCACGCTCACGGCGCCTTCGTTCGGCCCGGTTCACAACCGGCCTGATCACGGACGCTGCCGTTGCGGGACTCGGCACGCCTCGGACGACTCCGTCCTCGGTACCGCGCTGCACCCGGAGACGTACGACTACGCGGGCTGCGTCCTGTTCAACAACCACGCCGGTGACCTGTGGCAGCGGTTCACGAATCGCCTCCGGCGCGAGATCGCCGCCCGCGCAGGCCTGACGCAGCGCGAGCTGAAGGAGTGCGCTCGCCTCTCGTACGGCAAGGTCGCGGAGTTCCAGAAGCGGGGCGCCGTGCACTTCCATGCCGTGATCCGCATCGACGGGGCCGAGGGACCTGACTCCGCGGCTCCGTCCTGGGCCAGCACGGAGCTGCTCAGTGATGCGATTCGGGCCGCCGCCGATCACTCGTACACGACCGTCAGTGTCCCAGCCGCGGGGGACCAGCTTGCCCGTACGTTCCGGTGGGGCCGCCAACTCGACGTCCGGCCGGTCAAGGCGTTCGGGGACGGCTCCGATCTCACAGAGCAGGCCGTGGCCTCGTACGTGGCGAAGTACGCGACCAAGGCCGCCGAGAACACCGGAACCCTCGATCGCCGGGTGGGCGAACTCGCCGAACTCGACCGTCACGACGTCCCGGACCACGCCCGGCGCCTGATCACCGCATGCCGTCACTTGGACAGGCTGTACCCGGACCGGCGCCTGTGGGCTTGGGCTCACATGCTCGGCTTCCGTGGTCACTTCTCCAGCAAGAGCCGCCGCTACTCGACCACGCTCGGCGCCCTGCGACAGGCCCGTGCCGATTTCCGCGCCGCGCAGGAACGGGAAGCCCTCGCGCTCGAAGACCGCGAGCCTGACACCGTCCTCGTGCTGGCCGACTGGCAGTATGCCGGCCACGGTCACACCCCTGGTGAATCCGCCCTCGCCGCGACGATCGCCCGTGATCTGCAAGGCAATCGCGAGACCGCTCGCGAAGCTCTGGCAGAGCTGCACGCCGAGGGGGAGTGGTGACCATGCCGACTCGGCTGCCTGAGCGCTACCTCACGCCGGAAGACCTGGTCCAGCTCTTCGACCTCCCCAGCGTCGAGACCGTCTACCAGTGGCGGCGAAAGCGTCTGGGTCCCCGCGGCTTCCGGGTCGGCCGGCACCTGCGCTACGACCCGAAGGATGTGCAGAGCTGGGTGCAGTCCCGCATGAAAGGGGCTGCTGCCTGATGGCCGGACACGTGCAAGACCGCTGGTACAAGAACGTCCCGGGTCCGGACGGCAAGACCGTCAAGGTCAAGACCGAGCGGTACGGCGTCGGTCACCGCTACCGCGCCCGGTACATCGCGCCGGACGGCTCCGAGAAGTCGAGGAGCTTCCCGGACAAGCAGAAGCGCAAGGCTGACGCCTGGCTGTCCAACATCGAAGCCGACATGTCGCAAGGGCGATACATCGATCCTGCGGCGGGTGCGGTGACCTTCGGGCAGTACGCGAAGGAATGGATGGCGGGGCTCACGATCGACCCGGTGACCCGTGAGAGCGTCGAGATCCGGTTGCGGGTTCACGCCCTGCCGTACCTCGGTGACCGGCCCTTGGCGTCCTTCCGACCCTCGCACCTCCGCGCCTGGATGCGCCAGCTGGAGGAGACCGGGCGGGCCGCCTCCTACCGGCGGTCCATCTTCGCCAACGTGTCCGCCGTCTTCACGGCCGCCGTAGAGGACCGGGTCATCGCCGAGAACCCCTGCCGGGCTCGCTCGGTGCGGGCGCCTGCCCTCGACGGGCGCAAGGTCAAGCCGTGGTCGGTCGACCGGGTCATGGCCATGCACGAGGCGCTGCCGGACGTCTACCGGGAGATGGTGTCCCTCGGGGCGGGCTGCGGTCTCCGACAGGGTGAGATCTTCGGCCTGGCGGTCGAAGACGTCGACTTCCTCGGCGGCGTCCTCCGCGTCACTCGGCAGGTCAAGCTCATCCGTGGTGTTCAGGCGGTCTTCGGGCCGCCCAAGGGTGGCAAGGAACGCCACGTGCCGCTGCCCGAATCGGTCGCCACCGCGCTGGAGGCACACATCACCAGGCATCAGCCGGTGGACCTCACCCTGCCGTGGAAGACGCCGGACGGACCGCCCGTCACGGCCTCACTGCTGTTCGTCAACGCGGGGCGCCAGTCGCTGCACAGGACTCGGTTCAACCGGACCGTATGGCACCCGGCGCTCGTCTCTGCCGGCATACCCCTAGGCCGTGAGAACGGCATGCACGCGCTGCGTCACTTCTACGCCTCGGTCCTGCTGGACGCGGGGGAGAGCATCAAGGCCCTGAGCGAGTACCTCGGGCACCACGACCCGAGCTTCACGCTTCGCACCTACACCCACCTGATGCCGAACAGCGAGGCGCGTACCCGGGCCGCCGTCGATCGCGTCCTTCGCGGCCCGGACCACCCTCAGGACGGCCCCGATACGGCCCACGGCCCGGACCAGGCGTCTGACCTGGAGGGCGATCAGAACAGCCACAACTGACCACGGGCGGCCGCGGCCGGCGGCAGCCCTGTCGTCGTCGAGCGCCCTTCCACGGCCCCAGGACGGCCCGGGAGGGCGCTCGCGCGTCCAGCGCCTGCCTCGTCCAGCGCCTGCCTCGTCCAGTGCCTGCCTCGTCGGTCACTGGTCGTCGACGCCCAGGTCGGCGCGCATCGACTGCTTCAGTTCCCCCAGGTAGGGCCAGACCTCCTCGCGGAACTCGGCCTCCAGGTTCGCCAGTTCCTCCGCGTGGTCGGAAGGCGCTGATCCGTACTTCCTGAGCCTGCCGTATGCGGCGTTCAAGCGCTTCTTCGCCGTGCTGGAAGCGCGCGAGACGGCTTCCGGAGCGATCATCTGGGATTCCGCATAGCTGTCCCGGTAGGTGAGCCTGGCCGCTTCCAGATCAGTCAGGCGCGGGCTGACGTCCTCGCCGCGTTGAAGGGCGTGCAGGTAGTTCGTCATCGCCGTCAGGTACTGGCGTGCGGAAGTGTTCAGTGTGATGTAGCAGGCGCGCCGGCGTTCCAGGCTTTCGAGCTGCCGCTGCCTGGTCTGCTCCGCCCGGAGCATCTCCTCGGCGTGACCGTGCTCCTCGCGCCGTTGCTCGGCGGCGGCCTGGAGCTCCATGCGCTTGGTGCGGTCCGCGCGATTCTGTGTCAACAACGCGGCTCCCAGGGTTCCCGCCACGCCCACCATGGCGATCAGCAACCCCGCCCAACTGGTGCCCATGAAGCCCCCTTTCGCGCAAGCGGTGCACCGTCCCCCCGGCAGGAGCCCCCGGCGGCCGTCACCGCTTCATCGTCCTGTACCGCTTCAATAGCACGGTCAGGCGCGCGTGGTCGGCCGTTTCGTCGAGCTCGGTCAGGAGGAGTCGGTGCACAGTTCACGGAGCTCGCCCCACCAGCGGCGGCCCCGGTCGTCCCGGAGCCGGTGTCCGCGCGGTGCGCCCCGGGCCACGTAGCGCCTTCGGCTCACCGGGTGACTGCAGGCGGAGGGGTGGTGTCCCGCCAACGCGATGGAAGCGCATGCATCGCGCGCCCCCCGCACGTACGGCTGACTTCCCGTGACCTTCCGGTGGTCTTGGCGGATGAACCGGTGGACGCAGTGTCCGATCAGACGCCGATCCGACGAAACGAGGGGCCTGGTATGACGAACGAGCGGGCGAGGACCGTGGCGCGTTGGCTGGCCGGGGCAGGCACCGCGGTACTGGTGTGCTGGACCCCGGCGGGGACCGCGCATGCCGACGAGACGACCACCAATTCGCACAACGGCCCCCGGATGGGGCTCCTCAACGTCCACGTGGGGCAGATCGACGACCCGGCGGAGGACGTACTGGAACACACGCTGCTGTTCGGTGACGGTTACGCCTGGGACTGACCCGCGCCGGCGACCAGCTCTTCGTACGTCGCCAGCAACGCGTCGGTCGTCTCCCGGTCCGCGCCCCGCAGCGGTGCGCGGACAGGTCCGGCGGGGAGGCCGAGCGCGCCGAGGAGGGCCTTCGCGGTGACGGTGCCGGGCAGCCCCGCCGCCATCATCGACTCGATGAGCGGCAGCGCCCGCCGCTGGAGCAGGGCGGCCCGCCCGGTGTCGCCCGCGTCGAAGGCGTCGAGGACCGCGCGGAACAGGTCGGGCACGACGTTCGCGACCGTGCTGACGTACCCTGCCGCGCCGATCGCGTACAGGGCGAGCACCTGCTCGTCGCAGCCCGCGTAGTACGCCAGGCCGGTGCGGGACAGCACCTTCTGGGTGCCCAGGAGGTCGTAGGAGCAGTCCTTGACGGCGACGATCCGCGGGTGCCCGGCGAGGCGGACGAGCGTGTCGGGTTCGATGCGGGTGCCGGTGCGGCCCGGGATGTCGTAGAGGGCGAGCGGCAGCCCGCAGGCGTCCGCGACCTCCAGGAAGTGCGCCTCCAGGGCGTCCTGCGGAGGCCTGCTGTAGTACGGCGCGACCACCAGCAGGCCGTCCGCGCCGGCCTTCTCCGCGGCCAGCGCCAGCTCCACCGTGTGCCGGGTGTCGGCCGTGCCGACCCCGGCGACGAGTGAGCCCCGGTCCCCGACCGCCTCCCGCACCGCCGTGACCAGCGCCGCCTTCTCGGCGTCCGTGGTGGTCGGCGACTCACCCGTGGTGCCGGAGAGCACCAGGCCGTCACAGCCCCGGGACACCAGCCGGTCGGCGAGCCGCTGCGCACCGTCGAGGTCGAGCGCGCCGGCCTCGGTGAAGGGCGTGACCATGGCGCACAGGGCGCGGCCGAAGGGCGGAGGGGAGGGATGGTCGTCGGCTGTCGTCATGGGAGTAGTGTCGGGGGACTGATCGTGAAGCTCCACTTAATTCTGCTACGAGATACCTATAAGGAATGCTGCGTGATGCGCGCTCGGTGAGGGAAGGTGAGGGCAGGGGATAGTGCCGCTCGGCCGGGGGTACCCGGAGCGCTCCGAACCGAGAGGAGGCGGAACGTGACCGGGACCATGCACACCAGGCCGGTGCACGACGAGCAGCACTCCGTGGGTGAACTGGTCGGTCAGGCCACCGAACAGCTCTCCCGGCTCGTGCGCCAGGAAGTGACCCTCGCCAAGATGGAGCTGGCCGAGAAGGGCAAGCGTGCCGGGCGGGGCGGCGGGATGCTCGGCGCCGCGGGCGCCATCGCGTACGTGGGCCTGTTCGCCCTGGCCGGCACGGCCACCGCCGCGCTCTCGCTGGCGCTGCCCGTCTGGGCCGCGGCGCTCATCGTCACGGCGGTGCTCTTCGTCATCGCGGGCGTACTGGCCATGATGGGCCGCGCCCAGCTCCGCCGCGCCGTGCCCCCGAAGCCCGAGGCGACCCTCGGCAGCGTCAGGGCCGATGTGGATCAGATCAGGGAAAGGGCGCATCGATGACCGACGCGACGAGCGGGGACGGCAGGAGGACCGGGACCGGCTCCACCGCCCCGCCGGCCGGCGGGGCCAAAGGGCCCGACGAACTGCGGCAGCAGATCGAACAGACCCGGGGTCAGCTCGGCGACACCGTGGAGGAACTGGCCGGCAAGGCGGACGTGAAGGGCCGCGCCAAGGCCCGGGCCGCCGACCTCCGGGACAAGGCCGGCGCCATGACCGTGCAACTGCGCAGCTCCGCCGCACAGGCCGGGCACACCGCGCAGGACAAGGCGAGCCGGGCCGGGCACACCGCGCACGACAGGGCGGGCCGGGCCGGGCACGCCGTGGAGCGGCGCGTGCCGGGACGGGCGCGCGGCGCGGTCCAGGCGGGGCTCAGGCACCCGCGCGCGGTGCTGATCGCCGGGGCGGCGGCGGGCGCGCTGGTCGCGGCGAGCGTGCTGAGCCACCGCCGGCATCACGGGTACTGCTGAGAAGGTACCGGCGAGAACACGGCGTGGGGGGGGGGGGGGGGGGGGGGGGGGGCCCCCCCCCCCCCCCCCCCCCCCGCCCCGCGCGGGGGGGGCGGGGGGGGCCCCGGGGGCCGCAAAACCAACACAAGGAGAGTGGAACGCGGGG